>NZ_JBIVXM010000014.1:0-121603 GCF_044769205.1 Paenarthrobacter sp. NPDC090520 | reverse complement strand
CGAACTCAACGACAGACCCCGCCAACGATTCGACTTCTGCACCCCAAATGAGATGATCAGAACCTTCCTGTTGCGATAACCGCTAGAAACCGCCCGCTGGGAACAACCACAAGTGCCAGTCAGATCAGTTGGGTGCGCCTCGCCGCCCCTGGGCTTAAAACAGCAGCCCTGCCGGATATCCGGCAGGGCTGCTGTTCACTTCCAGCGGTTCTTAGTCCAGGTAGTCCCGCAAGACCTGCGAGCGGGAGGGGTGCCGCAGCTTGGACATGGTCTTGGATTCGATCTGGCGGATACGTTCACGCGTCACTCCGTAGACCTTGCCGATTTCGTCTAAAGTCTTCGGCTGGCCATCGGTCAAGCCGAAACGCATGGCCACCACACCGGCTTCACGCTCGGAGAGCGTGTCCAGCACGGAGTGGAGCTGTTCCTGGAGAAGCGTGAAGCTCACGGCGTCTGCCGGAACAACGGCCTCCGAGTCCTCGATCAGGTCGCCGAACTCCGAGTCTCCATCTTCACCCAGCGGAGTGTGCAGGGAAATCGGCTCGCGACCGTACTTCTGGACTTCCACGACCTTCTCCGGGGTCATGTCCAGTTCCAGGGCCAGTTCTTCCGGCGTGGGTTCGCGTCCGAGGTCCTGCAGCATCTGGCGCTGCACACGGGCCAGCTTGTTGATGACCTCAACCATGTGGACCGGGATACGGATGGTCCGCGCCTGGTCGGCCATTGCACGGGTAATGGCTTGTCGGATCCACCACGTGGCGTATGTGGAGAACTTGAAGCCCTTGGTGTAGTCGAACTTCTCCACGGCGCGGATAAGGCCCAGGTTTCCTTCCTGGATCAAGTCCAGGAAGAGCATGCCGCGGCCGGTGTACCGCTTGGCCAAGGACACGACGAGACGAAGGTTCGCCTCAAGCAGGTGGTTCTTTGCGCGCTTGCCGTCGTGGATAACAAACTCCAGCTCGCGCTTGAGCTTGGGGTCCATGGATCCGTCATCGGCGGCAATCTTCTCTTCAGCAAAGAGGCCGGCTTCGATCCTGAGTGCGAGGTCGACTTCCTGCTCGGCGTTCAGGAGTGCTACCTTGCCGATCTGCTTCAGGTAGTCCTTGACGGGGTCTGCGGTTGCACCGGCGGACATGACCTGCTGGACGGGGGCGTCGTCGTCATCGGCATCGGAATAGACAAAGCCGGAACCAGTGGGGGCAGGCTTGTCCTTGCCGGCAGGAGCACCCCCCTCTTCAGCCTCGTCGTCGCCGACTTCCACTTCCTCAGCTGCCGAGGGATCGAATTCTTCGTCCTCGACTTCCACATCGTCAGAGTCGTCTTCGGCATCTGAAGACTTGTTGGCAGCCTCAGCCGCGGCCTTGGCACCGGGCTTGGGTCCACGCTTCTTGGGTGCAGGCTTGTCAGGGTTTCCCTCTGAAGCCTTGCTGGCAGCACGAGTCGCCGCGCTCTTTGCCGAAGCCGCCTTCTTTTCCTCAGCGGACAGTTCGGCCTGGGCGGCGGGTTCCTTCTCGACGGAAGACGGGGTCACAGAAAACCTTTCTAGCGGCGGTCTGTGGAATCACCATGTGGGCAACACCACTATGACCCTGTCAAGTCCGCGATTATTTTCAAATGCAATCGCCGTCCGCAGGGTCTCTAGGTACAACTGCCGACGCCGCCGAAATGTTCCCCAAATACGGGGGCCAACGGGCATTCAAACGCGGACCCAACCGGGTCTCGGCATCCATTGTCTCACGATTTTGCGAATCCCACGCGTAGCAGGGCAGTCACCGGCCTATTTCCTGCCCGCAACATGGGTGCCCCACGCCGAGTCAGGACGCCGGGCCCATCCGCTGACGGTGCCCTGGCCCAGGATCTCGTCGAGGAGTTCCGCCAGCCTGTATCCGGGGTTGACGGCCAGGGCGCGGTCAAGGCAGGCATGGGCGAATGAACCGCTCCCCTTGCACCAGGCGATCCATCCTTGGAGAGTCAGTGCAGCCGCGGCGGCCTCGCTCTCTTCTTCGTCGAAGCTCAGGAAGGACAACACCCGCTGCAGGGCGTCAAGGAGCTGCCAATCGGGAATACCGGGTTGCACACCCAGGAGCACCTCCCCGTAGGAGAAGAGCCCGCCATGGCCCGAATCCAGGGACGGCTGTGGCATTTCCGGCTGTCCGGCCAGCCCGCCTCCTCTGCCCGTGCCGAAGGCTGTTTCGGGCCGATCAGACGGATCATGGCCGGCCCGCAACCCAAGTTCGAGTGGATCAAAGGGCAGCGATGGTGAGACATTTTCGTCGAAAAGATTGAAGGCCTCCGCCCCGGCCTTCGCAGACCGCACCCCGGCCGCCGCCATGACCATGATGGCGTCCCGCCATGGTGGCACGGCAAGGCTTGCCCGCAGGAAGCCCACCAATTCGTCCGCGGCCGGCCCCTCGAACCCCTGCACCTCCCCCGCACCGTCCGGGGTAGATTCGCCACGCGCCCACGGCCTGTCCAAAATCTGAAGCCAGGCATCCATGACTGCGTCCAGGCACAGCCGGCTGCGCCACGCACCAGTGAACTGACCCTCGAATTTCAACTCCGCCTCAAGCACGCCCCCATGTGGTTTCCCTGGCCGCGCGAGCCTGGGCGGGTCCACCCGGCTCTGCGGCGACGACCCCACGCTGCTTCCGCGGTAAACCATCTCGGCGTTGATCCGGCCGTTCCGTATCTGTTCCACGGGCAAGCCCGGGACTGGACAGCAGTCCGCGTCTGTACAGAAAGCACTGCGCCAATAATCGTCTCCCACCAGCCATGCTTCCCGGACGCAAAGCCCCACAGTCTCGAGAGCCTGCTGCAAGGCCACCAACACCGGCATCGCGCGGCACACCACCGAGCCGTCGTCCCAGCCGGCACTGTCATACAGGGCAAGGACCACACCATCTGCCTGTTCGTCGGCGAGGAGGTGGTTCCGTACGTACTCTGCAAAGGCAGCCCGGACGCGCGGCGAGTTGGACGTGGGAAGGTCCACCCGAAGGGTAGCTCCGAAAGTCTTCTCCTGCATGGTGATGGCTACCAGGCTGTCCTGGGGCCAGTAGCCAAGCAGATGCGGAATGTAGCCCAGAACGTCTTCGGGCCGGTAGATGTTGAGGGTTTCGTTGCTGGTCATGCCTCAAGCTTGGCCAGCGCGGAGTGGAGCGGACAGCCGCCTCTTTGCGTATGTGGAAAAGGGGTCCTGGGGAAGACCAGTGAAGCTGGTTGCTACGTGTCGCCAGGGTGGGAAGCCTGGCGCGCTGTACGCCGCCGCTCAATCCGCTCACGGCGCTGCTTGGCCAGCGTTGCCACCAGCGGGGTCACATGGATGCCCTGCGCCGCCATCTGGCGGCGTACCTTGCGCCTGGTCAAAAAGATCAACACTGTACCCAGCGCGAGGAGCACGAACTGGATGCTCAGAGCGATCCGGAACGGGGCCAGTCCGTACAAGACACCGTTGGAAAAGCCACTGGCATTCAGGACGTCAAGCACCAGGCCGATGAGGTAGATCGCCACAAGCGCCGCGATAAATCCTCCGACGTTGACGATTCCCGTTGCGGTCCCGATTCTGTGCGAGGGATTGAAGGTCCTGGCAAAGTCGAAGCCGATCATCGAGCCCGGACCTCCGACGGCCAACACCACCACGAGGACTACCAGCAGCCAGAGCGGCGCCCTCTCGGGCAGCACGAGGACCGCCGCCCACACGAGCGCAGTGGCAAGGGTTATCAGAAGGACCATGGCCGAACGCCTCATGGGGTGCTTGGAGACGAACCGCCCCACGCCGGGTCCCGAAACAATGGCTGTGGCCACAAACAACGCCATCAGCGCGGAAACCGTGGTTGCGTCCAGCCCCTGGGCCGAAAGGAGGAAGGGGTAGCCCCAGGTCATGGCAAACAGGTTTCCGCTGAACTGCACTGTGAAGTGGCTCCACAGCCCAAGCCTCGTACCGGGCTGCTTCCAAGCCCGCGACAAGGAAACTCCCGTGGCCCTGAGCCCTTGGGAGGTGTCCCTCGGCGGGTGGCCCGGAGGAGCATCCCTCAACAAGACAAGGACAAGGACGACGGCGAGCACGGACAATGCCGCCAGCGAGAGGAACGCAGGGGTCCACCCCGCGGAATGCAATAACAGCGCAAACGGCACCACGCTGAACAACTGGCCCAATTGCCCGCACATGCCGGTCAACTGCGTTACCAACGGAACGCGTGCCGGAGCGAACCACAAGGGAACCAGCCGGATAACTGAAATGAAGGTCATGGCGTCTCCCGCGCCAACCAGCACCCTGCCCAGGACACCACCGGGAACGCTGTCCGCGAAGGCCAACTGCAGTTGCCCCAAGCCCATCAGGACCGCGCCACCGGCGACCATCACCCGGGAGCCGAACCGGTCCACCAGGACGCCCACCGGAATCTGCAAACCGGCGTAGACCAACAATTGCAGGACCGTGAAGAAGGAGACCGCGGCGGCGCTTGCATGGAACCGCTCCGTGGCTTCCAGCCCGGCGACGCCGAACGATGTCCGCTGCGCCACAGCCACGAGGTAGGCGAACACGCCGATTGTCCAGATGAGCCAGGCGCGGGGAGAATTCACTCCTTAATTATGCCTGCCATGAGATCAAAGCTGATTTATTGAGGCGCGTCCTTACGGGCGAGGTAAGCCTCCACTGCGGCACCGAGATCCTCCGCGTTGGGAAGTTCATCGTTCTCGTCCGCGAGCAGGGAACGGCGCACAATACCCTCGGATTTCTCGTCGTACCGGGCTTCCAAATTCGAAACCACAGCCTGCACTTCCTCGGACGATTCGATTTGTTCGGCAATTTGCCGGCCCACTTCCCGGCCTGATTCACGCAGACGGTCGGTGGGCAGCATCAGCGACGTTGCCGCTCCCAAGTACTCCAGGCCAGCCACTGCCGCTTGCGGGTACTCCGCTTCGGACAAGTAGTGCGGGACATGGATGACATAGCCTGCTACGTTGCGCTCGGCTTCGGTGAGCCGCAGTTCGAGGATGTGTCCAATCACTGCGGGTACTTCCACCGTCGGTTTCCAACTGGAAATGCCCTCGATGAGTTCGGGGCGGTTGCCATGGACTGTAACGCCCACTGGCCGGGTATGCGGAACAGGCATCGGGATCGAGTGGATCCACGTCACGAGGTTCACGTCGAGCTTTTCCACAATGCCCACAACGGCCCTGGAGAAGCGTTCCCACTGCAGGTCAGGTTCGAACCCTGCCAGCAGGAGGAAGGGCTGTCCGAGTCCGTCGGTCAGCTTGTAGAGGCCCAGGCGTGGCGGCTGGTAATCCTGCAGGTGGTCCTCGACGAAGGTGATATGGGGCCGCCGGGAGCGGTAGTCGATCAGCTGGTCGGCGTCGAACATCGCCACCACCTCGGCGTCGAGCTGGTCAAGCAATTCCGCATTGATCTGCCGGACCACATGTCCGGCATCGGCGAAACCGGTAAAGCCCATCACCATGTTCAGCCCGCGCAATTCGGGGCTGTGGAAAATCTCGATGTTGCTCGCGTAGAGCGCCTCGGGGTCCAGGAGGGAGCCGGATATCCGTTCAAACACGGCGTGTTCCTTTCACAGTGGCAAAGTTCGGGGCCCGGCCAACGCATGGATTCGCGTGGAATCCGTGCAGGGCAAGGACCGGTCTTGAATGTCCGTTGTAGATACAACGCAGCACGTCGAGCGGGCATTCCTGCCGCCCGGTGTGCCGCAAATCTCATTTAATTGCTCTCCGCAGCCCGCGAGAGACTACGATCGAAATGGGCCGGCGCCCTTTCGCTACGCTGGTCCCGAAGACCAAGGCCGCCGTCGCAACAAGACGCCGGGCGCGTACCGGAGCAGGGCGCCAAACATGCAGCCCTGCCATGCAATGCAGAGAGAAGTGAGGACACATCCTCGTGGTCAAGACTACTGACATCCTCCTCGGCGTGATCGCCAAGGATCTGAAAAAGTCCCCCAGCGACGCCCTCGTGGTGGGCGTGGCGCAAGGCGCTGACGGCCCGGTGCTGCTGTCCAATCCCCTGAGCGCCAAAGCCGCCGAGTCAATCACCGGATCCCTGAAAGTCCTGGGAATCACGGGCGCCGCCGACCAGGTGCACCGCCTGCCGGGCCTGCCGGAAACCGGCTCGGAAATCCTCGTCCTCGCCGGAACAGGAAAGACGTCCGACGGCGGCCGCCTCACCGAAGAGGCGCTGCGCCGCGCGGCGGGTTCGGCTGTCCGCCAACTCGCCGGACTGTCCACGGTAACGCTTGCGTTCCCGGCATCCACGGTGGCCGAAGTCGCAGCCGTGGCCGAAGGTGCGGCCCTTGGTTCGTACTCGTACACCGAGCACCGCTCAAGCCAGGACGGCTTGAAGGCACCCGTCAGCAAAGTCCTCCTCTACACAGAGGTCGCCGCAAAGGAAGCACAGCCCGTCCTGGACCGTGCCACTGTCCTGGCCCGGGCCGTCAACGCTACGCGCACCCTCGTCAACCAACCCCCGAGCCACCTCTTCCCTGAATCGTTCGCCGACTCCGCCAAGGACCTCGCCAAAGGGCTGCCTGTCAAGGTCACCGTGTGGGATGAAAAGCGCCTCGAAAAGGAAGGCTTCGGCGGTATCCTCGGCGTCGGCAAGGGCTCTACCCGCCAGCCCCGCCTGGTCAAGGTGGAGTACGCCCCGGCCAAGGCCACCAAGAAGATCGCGCTGGTGGGCAAGGGCATTACCTTCGACACCGGTGGCATCTCGATCAAGCCGGCCCTCGGCATGGGCGACATGAAGAGCGACATGGCCGGTGCCGCCGTCGTCCTTAACACTGTCCTGGCCATTGCCTCCCTTGGGCTTCCCATTAAGGCAACCGCCTGGCTATGCATCGCGGAGAACATGCCTTCCGGCGCAGCGCAGCGGCCCGCCGATGTCCTCACTGTCTACGGTGGCAAGACCGTCGAGGTCCTCAACACAGACGCCGAGGGCCGCCTGGTCATGGCAGACGGCATCGTCGCCGCCAGCCTGGAGGCCCCGGACGCCATCATCGACGTCGCTACGTTGACAGGCGCCCAACTGATCGCCTTGGGCCTTCGGACCGCAGGCGTGATGGGCTCGGACTCAGTGACCGCCGCCCTCAAGTCCGCAGCAGACCGTGCCGGCGAACTGGTGTGGCCCATGCCCCTTCCCGAGGAACTGCGTCCCAGCCTGGATTCGCAGGTTGCGGACATCGCGAACATCGGCGAACGCAACGGCGGCATGATGACCGCAGCTGTCTTCCTCCGCGAGTTCGTCGGAAAGGACGGCAACGGTGAACAAATCCCCTGGGCCCACGTGGACATCGCCGGACCGTCCTTCAACAACGGCAGCCCCTACGGCTACACGCCCAAGCAGGGAACCGGCTGCACGGTCCGTACCCTGGTGGCCTACGCGGAAGACCTTCTGACGGCTTCCGCCTAGGCGTTCCTGCCACTCCGCCGAGGCACTGGCGGGCCTTCCCGGACCACGTCCGGAAGGCCCGCCCCGCCCCGGAATTATGCGGCGTGTAGGGCTGTGTCACAAGTGAACGTGAGTCTCGACACAAGCGCTCCACAAACGCCCGCAGAGGGTGGAGCATGGGTAGGTGGTTCGCTAAGGTGAACTCGATAGTCACAAATGCAAGAGAACTTAGGTGCTGGCATAATCACGGCAGAACAAGTTCCAAAGACCCGATGACACGCAGTCCCGTGTCATCATTCACGCGAGGGAGCGTTTTAGTGGCCGATCAGGCAACTGCGCAAGAATTCGACATCCTGGTACTCGGTGGCGGCAGCGGCGGCTACGCCACGGCTTTGCGGGCCGTACAGCTGGGGTTCACCGTTGGCCTTGTGGAAAAGGCAAAGCTCGGCGGAACCTGCCTCCACAACGGCTGTATCCCCACCAAGGCACTCCTGCACTCGGCCGAACTGGCCGACCATGCACGCGATTCCGCCAAGTACGGCGTGAACGTGACCCTGGACAGCATCGACATGTCCGCTGTGAACGCCTACAAGGACGGCATCATCGCCGGTAAGTTCAAGGGACTCCAGGGACTCATCAAGTCCAAGGGCATCACCGTGATCGAAGGTGAAGGCAAGCTCCAGGGCAACAACACCGTCGTGGTGAACGGAACGGCCTACACCGGCAAGAACATCGTCCTGGCCACGGGCTCCTACTCGCGCTCGCTTCCCGGACTGGAAATCGGCGGCAAGGTCATCACCTCGGACCAGGCCCTCACCATGGACTACATCCCCAAGAGCGCGATCGTGCTCGGCGGCGGCGTGATCGGCGTCGAATTCGCTTCCGTGTGGAAGTCCTTCGGCGTGGATGTCACCATCATCGAAGGCCTCCCTTCCTTGGTTCCCAACGAAGACGCCTCGATCGTCAAGAACCTCGAGCGTGCCTTCAAGAAGCGCGGCATCAAGTTCAGCACCGGCATCTTCTTCCAGGGCGTTGAGCAGGACGAGAACGGCGTCAAGGTCACCTTGGTCGACGGACAGACGTTCGAAGCCGACCTCCTTCTTGTCGCCGTTGGCCGTGGCCCCGTCACCGCCAACCTGGGCTACGAAGAAGCAGGCATCACCATCGACCGTGGCTTCGTCATCACCAACGAGCGCCTCCACACCGGCGTCGGCAACATCTACGCCGTCGGCGACATCGTCCCCGGCGTGCAGCTTGCCCACCGTGGCTACCAGCAAGGCATCTTCGTTGCCGAGGAAATCGCAGGTCTGAACCCCGCGATCGTCGAGGACATCAACATCCCCAAGGTCACCTACTGCGAGCCTGAAATCGCAACCGTGGGCTACACCGAGAAGCTCGCCAAGGAAAAGTTCGGCGACGACCAGGTGCAGACCCAGGAGTACAACCTGGCTGGCAACGGCAAGAGCTCCATCCTGGGCACGGGCGGCATCGTCAAGCTCGTCCGCCAGAAGGATGGCCCGGTGGTTGGCATCCACATGATCGGCTCGCGCATTGGTGAGCAGATCGGCGAAGCCCAGCTGATCGTGAACTGGGAAGCCTACCCGGAAGACGTGGCCCAGTTGGTCCACGCCCACCCCACGCAGAACGAAGCTCTGGGCGAAGCCCACCTCGCCCTCGCGGGCAAGCCGCTCCACGGCTAAGTCTTTACCCAAGACAAACGGGCCGGGTGCACGCGGCAGAATCTGCAGCGTGCACCCGCCCGGACCAGCAGCATTCATCCGCACAAAAGATCAATAAGGAGAACGGGGACGACATGTCTGAATCCGTTAACTTGCCCGCCCTCGGTGAGAGTGTCACCGAAGGAACCGTCACCCGCTGGCTCAAGCAGGTTGGTGACCGGGTAGAGATCGACGAGCCGTTGCTCGAGGTTTCCACCGACAAAGTAGACACCGAAATCCCTTCTCCGATCGCAGGCGTCATCGAAGAAATCCTCGTCGCCGAAGACGAGACCGCTGAAGTTGGCGCTCCCCTGGTTCGCATCGGCGATGGTTCCGGCTCCGCCGCTCCGGCCGACGAAGAAGCACCTGCTCCGGCTGCCGAGGCTCCCGCTGAGCAGGCTGCACCGGCACAGGAAGCCCCCGCTGCTGAGGCTCCTGCAGCCCCCGCTACAGAAGCTCCAGCCGCTTCGGGCGGCGAAGGCCACGAAGTAACCCTGCCCGCGCTTGGCGAGAGCGTTACCGAGGGTACCGTGACGCGTTGGCTCAAGGCGATCGGCGACACCGTCGAGGTAGATGAGCCGCTGCTCGAGGTCTCCACGGACAAGGTTGACACCGAGATCCCCTCTCCGGTGGCCGGAACCCTGCAGGAAATCCGGGTCAGCGAAGACGAGACCGCCGAAGTTGGCTCTGTCCTCGCCGTGATCGGATCCGGCGCAGCTGCTCCGGCTGCAGCTCCGGCACCGGCCGCACCCGCAGCGGAAGCACCCGCACCCGCCGCAGCACCCGCACCCGCCGCAGCACCCGCACCCGCCGCAGCACCCGCACCCGCCGCAGCACCCGCTCCTGCGGCAGCACCGGCAGCCGCTGCTCCGGCGGCGGCTCCCGCGGAGACCACCGGTTCCTCCGAGTCCGGCTACGTCACTCCCTTGGTCCGCAAACTCGCCAACCAGCACGGAGTGGACATCTCCGCTGTATCGGGCACCGGTGTTGGCGGCCGCATCCGCAAGCAGGACGTCCTTGCTGCGGCCGAGGCCAAGAAGGCTGCCGCAGCTCCGGCTCCGGCAGCTGCTCCTGCCGCCAAGGCAGCCGCACCCGTAGTTGCTTCCTCGCTCCGTGGAACCACGGAAAAGGCGCCCCGTATCCGTCAGGTCATCGCCCGCCGCATGCGCGAATCCCTTGAGGTCTCCACGCAGCTCACGCAGGTGCACGAAGTGGACATGACCAAGATCGCCAAGCTCCGCCTCAAGGCCAAGAACAATTTCCAGGCCCAGAACGGCGTCAAGCTGACCTTCCTGCCGTTCATCGCCAAGGCTGTTGCCGAGGCACTCAAGCAGCACCCCAAGCTGAACGCTGCCTACGACGAGTCCAAGCAGGAAATCACCTACCACAACGCCGAACACCTGGCGATTGCCGTGGACACCGACAAGGGACTGTTGGTTCCGGTCATCTCCGACGCCGGCAACCTCAACCTTGCCGGCCTTGCCGGCAAGATCGCCGACGTGGCTGGCCGCACACGCGACGGCAAGATCGGCCCGGACGAGCTCTCCGGCGGTACGTTCAGCATCACCAACATTGGATCCGTCGGCGCCCTGTTCGACACCCCGATCATCAACCAGCCGCAGGTGGGCATCCTGGGCACCGGCGCGATCGTCAAGCGCGCCGTGGTTGTTGCAGACGAAAACGGCGACGATTCCATCGCGATCCGCTCCATGATGTACCTGTCGCTGACGTACGACCACCGTTTGGTGGACGGCGCGGACGCCGGACGCTTCCTGCAGACGCTCAAGGCCCGCCTTGAAGAGGGCGCCTTCGAAGCGGACCTGGGTCTCTAGGTTCTTCAAGCAGCCTCTGCTGATAAAGGCGGGGAAGGATTCCGGAAATTGCCGGAATCCTTCCCCGCCTTTCGTCTTGTGTGCGCGCCTTTGCTACGACACGTAGAAACAACTGGATAAGCTGTGTCCATGAGTATTCTCTTCAGCATCCTGGTGTTCTTGCACATCGTCGGCGCAGCCATGATTGTGGGCTACTGGATCGCCACCATCAAGGAACCCACGGTGCACCCGCGCCAGCGTGACGGCGCCTTCCTGCAGCTGCTCACGGGCATCGCCATGATGGGTGTTCTTCCCCTGATGCCCGACGCAGACCCCAACTACTTCAAGCTCGGCATCAAGTTCGCCATCGGTGTGGCCGTGGCCGTCCTTGCCGTGATCGGATCCCGCAAAGTCAAGAAGGGCGAAGCCGTTTCCACTGGCCTTGCACACGGTGTGGGCGGTTTGGCGTTGGTCAACATTGCCATCGCCACGCTCTGGAACTGAATCCACTCCCGCACTCCATTGGAAAACCGCCCTGCGTCTGACGCAGGGCGGTTTTTCGTGGGGCGAAGGTTCAGTCCTGTGCGATGCAGAACTCGTTGCCTTCGGGGTCCAGCATGACGTCCCAATGGAAGTCACCAATGTCATGCCCCTCGACAAAGACCGCCCCGAGCCTCTCCGCCTTCGCACGCAAGGCCGCAGCGTCGTCGTCATGCAGGTCCAGGTGAAGGCGCCGCCTCCCTTCCGTGGGGTGGTCCACCTGCTGGAAGGCCAACTGTGGCACGCCGGGACCGGCGGGTTCCAACCAGATGAAACCCTCATGCTGGGCGGAAACCGGTAAGCCCAGCAGTTCCGACCAGAATCCGGCGAGGCCGTCGGGGTCATTGCTGTTGATGGTGAGCGAGGCAATTCGCGGTCCCCGGCGAGCGTCTGCGGGGTGTTCCTGGTTGTCCATGCCGCCCAGTCTAGGTGTCACAATCCACTAACAGCGGAATGGCCGTGCGTGGCCGTCAGCGAGTCCCTAGGATTGACACGGTGGCAGCCGGCCGGCGCCGGCCGCCGATACACAACTACCCCAAGGAGTGGAAATGGCAGCAGTACGCACCGCACACACGGTTTGGAACGGCAACCTGATCGAGGGTTCCGGCAACACGACGCTGGACAGCTCGGGCCTCGGCACGTTCGATGTCACGTGGAAGGCCCGTACCGAGCAGTCCGGCGGCAAGACCAGCCCCGAGGAACTGATCGCTGCCGCCCACTCCGCATGCTTCTCCATGGCCTTCAGCCACGCCCTGGCAGGGGCCGGCTTCACCCCGGAGGAAGTCAACACCAAGGCTGATGTCACCTTTGTTCCCGGCACCGGCATCACGGGCAGCCACCTGACTCTCACCGCAAAGATCCCGGGCATCTCGGAGGAGGACTTCCGCCGGATCTCCGAAGAAGCCAAGACCGGTTGCCCTGTGTCGGGCGCCCTCGCCAGCATCGACATCACCCTGGATGCAACGCTTCAGGCGTAGTCGCTGCGCATTACCTGAAAGGCCCCGCACCACCACTGGTTTCCAGTACTGGTGCGGGGCCTTTCTACGCCGCTACTGCGACGACTGCCTGCAGACGGGCCTTCAGGTAGCCTGCGGCCGTGAAGGCAAGGGACCTGGACGGACGCTGCGGTAACCTTTCCGGAGCGGGGGGCGGTCCGTTGGGAGCTCCTGGATCATTTCCTTGAGCGCCCCGATGCCGTACTCCAGCTGGGGATCCGTGCCGGCGGCGTAGGCGTGGGGCGGGAACAGCACTTCGATGTCCGGATCCACGCCACGGTTCTCGACGTCCCAACCGATGCCGCCGCCGAACCACGTGGCATAGCGGGGTTGCGTCACCCCGGTGCCGTCTGCCAGGGCGAAGCGGTTGTCGATGCCCACCACGCCGCCCCAGGTCCTGGTCCCGATGACCGGGCCGATTCCCCTGAGCTTGGAGACCTGCGTGATGATGTCTCCATCCGATCCTGCGAACTCATCGGCCAGGATCACCACGGGGCCACGCGGGGCGTGGTGCGGGTACGTCCTGGGCTTCTCGCCGCGGGGCATGCTCCACCCGGTGACTTTTCTGCCAATGAGCTCCGCCACCAGTTGGGACGTGTGGCCACCGCGGTTGCGCCGGACATCCACGATCAACCCGTCCAAGGCCGTTTCCGTGTCCAGGTCCCGGTGGAGTTGAGCCCAGCCGTTGGCCATCATGTCCGGAATATGGAGGTATCCGAACGTCCCTCCGGACGCTTCGCGGACAGTGCGGCGGTTTCCGCGGACCCAGTCCTGGTAGCGCAGCCGTTCCTCGTCACGGATGGGCACCACGGCCACCCTGCGCTGAACTCCAGCGGCTTCTCCGTGCCCGTCGCCGTTGAGCAGGGTCAATTCCACGGTTCGGCCCGCCGCGCCCACCAACTGCATGGCTGGAGTCAGCGCAGCGGAAAGTTCGACGCCGTCAATCGCCAACAGGACGTCGCCCACCTTCGCGTCCGCTCCGGGACGCGTCAACGGGGATGTGGCGAGCGGATCGGAAGATTCGCCGGCGAGGATGGCAGAGATTTCCCAGCCCTCGTCGCCCAGCTGGAACTCGGCTCCCAAGCGGCCTTGGCCGTTCCTTCCGGGCTCGTTGACCGGAGCCGGCCGCACGTAGGCGTGCGACGTACCCAGTTCGCCATGGATTTCCCACAACAGATCCACCAGATCGTCATGTGATCCCAGGCGGTCCACGATGGGCCGGTAACGGTTGTAGACCGACTGCCAGTCCTGCCCTGCCATATCGGAGGCCCAGAAGAAGTCACGCTGCAACCGCCACGCTTCCTCGAAGGCCTGTCCCCACGCCGCAACGGGGTCAAGGACCACCCTGATCCGGTTCAGTTCCACCTTGACCAGTTCCCCGGATTCCTCATCGACCTTGGCATCTGAAGGTACCGAGGTGACCTGCTGCTCCAAGACGTACACAACGCGTTTGAGGTCCGCGGACAAGCGGTAGCGGTCAACGGCCTTGACCAGGGTGCTCTGCGAGCGCTTGGCCAAGTCGTAACGGACCAGGGACGGAGCAACCTTTTTGTCCTGCAGCGTTCCTTTGCCTTCGCCGGTCACACCGGACAGCTCAGTATCGAGCCAGAGGAGCGCCCCGTGTGCCGCCGTGAGCTCGGAGTAGTTTCCCTGCGGCACGGGGACCGCGATGACGCGCTGGGCCAGGTTCTCCGCATCCACGCGCGTGACGGGAGTGCCGCCGTCGTCGGACTTCTCGGCAGTAGCCGTGTCCTCACCCAAGGTGTCAACGGAGGGCCCGAAGGGCGATGGAGTGTCGGCAGCGAGGGCAACCAGGTAGGGCTTGATGGGGCTCGGGAACGACAGGTCGAAGGAGTGGCCGTCGTAGACGGGGTCGAAGCTTCTGTTGGAGAGGAACGCGAGGAATTTTCCGTCCGGGGTGAACCGCGGTGATTCGTCGCAGAAACGGCCGTCGGTGGCGTCGATGACGTGGGCCTCATCTTTGGCGGGCCTGGCCAACCGCAGCTTGCTCCGGGAACCGAAGGACGTGACGGGCTCGGACCAGGCGAGCCACTGCGAATCCACGGACCAGGTGAACTGCTCCACGCTGCCTTCCCCAAGGCTCACGAGGGACTTCAGCGCGCCGGAAACGGTGTCTGCCACAAAGACGTCGCCAAAAGAGGTTCCAATGGCCAGCCAGCGGCCATCGGGGCTGGCTTCCAGGGCACTGGCACGCGTAGGCGCGGGGAAATCCACGCGGACGGTTTCGGACTCCGGAGTCCTGTGTGCCGGCACTGGCTCTTCAACCCCGGCGGCCGTGTCAGGCGAAGGCTCGCCCGCATGGGCCTCAACGGGAGCCTGCGCAACGGCGGCTGGCGGCTGGTGCCCGTGGCCCACGATGTTCGAGGCGGAAACCGGTTTGGGCAGGGGATCCGCTTCTCCGGTTGGCTCAGCAGGCGCTTCCGTGGACTGGGGAGTTTGCGCCGGGACGGCGGGCACCATCCGGGCGGCAATTCGCTTGATGTACACGGCCTCCACGCCACCGTGGTCAGCCACGTAGGCAATCCTCCCGTCGGTCAACGGCCTCGGCAACCGGGCCCGTACCCCTGGAGCAGCTTCCACCACGCGGGACGGGCCATCCTTGTGGCGGATCCAGTGGACAGTACCGTGCGACTCCACGGCGCTGGCAGTTCCCGCTTCGTTCGGGAAGACGTCGCCGAGGTGCGCGGCAACCTTCAAAGGTGCCGGACGACGTGCGGGCGAGGCTGAACCCAGGGTGATGTCGAGCTTGCGGGCAACGGCGTCCGGATCCAGTGACGGCAGGAGCCACAGTTCGCCGGCGGACTCAAAGATGACCCGCTCACCATCCGTGCTCGCGTGCCGCACATAGAAGTCCTCGTGGTCAGTATGCCTCCGAAGACCCGAACCATCCGGCAGGACCGAATAGAGGTTTCCGTAACCCTCGTGGTCCGAGAGGAAGGCAATGCGTCCCTGGATCCACAACGGATCCGTCAGGTTGCCCTCAACCGACGGAAGCAGCCGTTCATACTCGCCGTTGCCGTCTGCGTCGATCCACAACTTTCCGGCCGTGCCGCCCCTGTACCTCTTCCACCATGCCGGTTCCCGGGACAGCACACTGGCCAGCACCACCGGCTTCTCGTCGCCGATTTCAGGGCCGAACGCCACTGCTTCCACCGGCCCGAATGGCAAGGCGACGGCGGCTCCACCGTCCAGCGGCAGGCTGTAGGCATGCGTGTGCCGGCTTTCGGACTGCTGGAAAGCGCTGGTGACCACGATGTTTCCTGCCGGGGTGAAACCCCGGACCTTCGTTGTGCTGTGGCCAAAGTAGCTCAGTTGCTTGTAACCACCGCCGTCGGTCTCCGCTGTCACCACTTCGGGTGAGGTACCCACGACGGCAGTCCACACGAGCCGCTTGCCGTCCGGCGTGAAGCGGGGATTCCTGGCTGGCAACTGCTGGGACGAAACCCGCCAGGCGCGGCCGCCCGCCACGGGGGCGATCCAGATATCGTCTTCAGCCACGAAAGTAACAAGGTCACCGTGGACATGCGGGAAACGGAGGTAGCTGGAGGAGGTCATTGTTCGATCATAGCCAGATGGTTGAGCTGGCCTTTGCCCTTTGGACGGTGTTTCCGGGCCGCGGCGCCGCATGGTGAGATGGGTCATGCGAATCGTGATGTCCGGAGCCTCCGGAATGATTGGAACCGCCCTCACTACGCTGCTCCTGGCGAGCGGCCACGACGTGGTCAAGCTGGTGCGCCGTCCACCGCGCGCCCCCGAGGAGCATTCGTGGGATCCGTCGGCTGGAATCCTCGATGAATCGGTGTTGGACGGAGCGGATGCGGTCGTCAACCTTTCGGGGGCAGGCATCGGGGACCGGCCGTGGACCCGCGCCCGGATCAAGGCGCTCCATGACTCCCGGATCCTGCCGACACGGACCCTTGCAGCGGCCATGGGTCGGGTGGGCCGCCCTCCCCGGGCCTTCATCAGCCAATCGGCGTCCGGCTACTACGGCGCTTCCAGGGACCAAGTACTCACGGAAGACTCGGCTCCCGGCACCGGCGTCCTGGCACCATTGTGCGTGCAATGGGAGGCAGAAGCCCGGAAGGCTCCCGATTCCGTCAGGGTGGTCACACCCCGCACGGGAGTCATCCTCAGTCCTTCCGGCGGAGCTTTGGGGCCTTTGCTGCCCCTGCTTAGGGCAGGACTGGGTGGGCCCTTCGGAAACGGACGCCAGTACTGGCCTTGGATCACCCTGGCAGATGAAGCTGCTGCCCTTGCTTTCCTCATCACTGCCGAACTCGAGGGACCGGTCAATGTGTGCGCACCGGGGTTGGCGGACGTCAACACCATCGTTTCCCGCCTCGCAGGGGCCTTTCACCGCCCGGCGCTTCTTCGGGTGCCCGGACCGGCACTCCGAATGGTTCTGGGCGGCCTGGCTGATGAACTGATCCTGGCAAATCAGGCCATGGATCCCGGCAGGCTGGCCGGAGCGGGATTTCAGTGGAAGCATCCCAGCCTGAGTGAGGCCATGCCCTGGCTGGTGGCCGAAGCCAAACGATGAGTGCAGGTTCCTGGGGCTCATCCCGGCTCCGGCGCCAAAATCTCCGAAATCCGCCATTGGCCGTCCACCTTGGAAAGGACCAGGCGCAGTTGCTGCGGCTGCCCTGGCGGCTGCCAGCGGATGACTTTTCCCTGCGCATCCTGTTCCTCGTAACCGGACAAAACCGCTGCCAACGAGACGACGGCATGGTCTGCCTGCAAAGTATCCACGGCCGCGCCGGTCAGGACTGTCCTCAGGCCGACGAAACGGATCCCCTGTGGTTCCAACTGCTGTGCAAGGACCAGATCAGCTTGTTCGGCGGGTGACCCCGGTGCATTCACCAGCCCAAGCAACTCCCGGCGCCCCTCAGCCAAGGCCTGGTCACGGACCGCGGAAAGGGCTGGAACGGCCACTGCCGGATCGCTGGAGCCAAGTGCCTGGGCCATGGCTGGGAGGGTGTCTGTCCCGCTCCCGCGGCGATCATCCGGCTGTGGCACCGCGGACCCGGAGGGCTCCCCCGGCTGTGACGGGTATCCAGTGCCGGTCCAGGCGATCCACGCCAGCAGGCCCACCAGGCAACCACCCAAAACCAGCGCGGTGGCCCTCGTTCCGCGCCGTTTTCCGGACCGACGGTGGTTGGGTCGGGACGATTCCGCGTTCGACGGCGACCGGTCGGCCCGGCTCGCGCCCGGTCCCCTCGCCGTCCGGTACGGCGTTGCGGGACGGTCGGACGGGAGCGGCATCATTCTGCTGAACGTCAATCCGGCCTTCGTGCGACGGGTGGTGCTGCTTGTGGGAGTGCGTTCAGCCCACGACGTGCACGGAGCCTTGAAGAACCGCCGAAGGGTGCGTCGTTTGGTCGAGAGGGCATCGTCTGGACGCCTCGTCAGGAGCTCCGGTATGACGGATTCGTGCACCGAACCGACCAGGTCCACGGGTTCCGGCGCAGCACTGCGGTAAATGGCCGAACCGAACTCCCTTGCGTTCGGCCGGGTATGTGGGTCCGGGGCCAGGCCGGCTTCCAGGGCACCCACCAATCCTTTGGGTACGTCGGGAACCAGAAGGGAAAGCGGCGGACGGCTCTTTGCGGGCTCCGGGGCAGCGCCCGTGAGGCAATACCACCCCAACGCCGCCAGCGCGAAGACATCACCAGCAAAGTCAAGGTCCGCAGCCTCTTCCGCATTCCGCCCGCCACCGCTTGCGGAGGGCACCGAATCGCCGTCGATGAAACCCGGTGTGCCCGCGTCTTTGGCTTGCTGCAGCTCGCCCAGCAGCCCGGCCATCCCAAGGTCGGCAACCAAGGGCTTCCCATGGGCCGTGAACAGGACATTTCCCGGGGAGATGTCGCCGTGCACGATCCCCTGGCCATGCAGGAACGCCAACGCCTGGGCCAAGGGTGTCAGCACAGTGACAGCTTCGCCAACAGTCAAACAACGACGCCCCCGGACAAGGTTCGCGAGTGAACCCCCGGCGGCATATTCCATCACCAGACCCCAACAGTTCCGGCCCTCCATCTCGGCAGGCACCACGTCGTGAAAGGGAAGCAGGTGCTCGTGCCTGGCGAGTGTGAGTATGTTTGCCTCACGAAGGATGGCGTGGGCGGCGCCATGCGGATGCATCAAATCATCAGGAACCTCTGAATTCTTGACAATCTTGATGGCAAACCGGGCGCCGTCTGCATCCCTGGTGGCCAGCCAGACGGACGCCGATCCGCCCTGCCCAAGGATCCGTTCGGGTGTGTAGCCTGACATGACGGGAGGCAATAGGGCGCCGGAGTCCAGAGTGTCCATGTCAAAGGTCTACCCGAAGTCGGCTTTCGCTGCAGAAGTTATCCACAGGCCCGCCCTCTGCAGCGATATTGGAGCAGCCTCCCGGATGCGACTGAGAGGTTCACCACAAAAGCATGGGCAACGTCCTGCGGGGTCTAAGCTTGAACGCATGACTCTTGAGTTTTCACAACTGGGTCTTGCCCCGGATTTCGTTGATTACATGCAGGGCTGGGACCTTCAACGCGAGATCCACAACAAGGTTGTTGCCGGCGAGAAGAACAGTACCGTCCTGCTTCTTGAGCATGCAGCCGTCTATACGGCAGGCAAGCTCACGGAAGACCACGAACGCCCCTTCGACGGAACCCCCGTGGTACCCGTTGACCGCGGAGGCAAACTGACGTGGCACGGCCCCGGACAACTGATTGCCTACCCAATCCTCAAGCTCAAGAACCGTTCGGGAATCCGGGATTACGTGGAGCGGCTCGAGGCCACCATGATCTCCGTGATGCTGGACTACGGCATCAAAGCCGTCACCGCGAAAGGCCGTGCCGGCGTCTGGGTGCTGGCAGATGACAAGGGCCCGGACCGCAAGATTGCCGCAATCGGTATCCGCGTCCTCGATGGCGTCACCATGCACGGTGTGGCCATCAACTGCAGCAACGACCTGGCGCCCTACGCGCAGATCATCGCCTGCGGCATCACCGACGCCAGCGTTACCACCATGTCGCTGGAGACTGGCCGGACCATCAACCCGGCAGACATCGTTGACCGCTTTGTGGAAGAGTTCCGCAAGCACGAAGAAGCACTCGTTTCCACCCCAGAAGGAGCACTCCAGTGACCCTGGCACCTGAAGGCCGTAAGTTGCTGCGCGTCGAGGCCCGCAACGCCCAAGTCCCTGTTGAGCGTAAGCCTGAGTGGATCAAGGCGAAGGTCCAGATGGGGCCGGAGTTCGTGGGGTTGAAGAACCTGGTGAAGAAGGAAGGCCTGCACACGGTGTGTGAGGAGGCCGGGTGCCCGAACATTTTCGAGTGCTGGGAAGACAAGGAAGCGACGTTCCTGATCGGCGGGTCCGAGTGCACGCGGCGCTGTGATTTCTGCCAGATCGATACCGGCAAGCCCTCCCCGCTGGACCGGTTTGAGCCCACCAAGGTGGCCCGGTCCGTGCAGGCCATGCAGCTGCGGTACGCGACCGTGACCGGGGTGGCCCGTGACGACCTCGAAGACGAGGGCGTGTGGCTGTACGCCGAAACGGTCCGCAAGATCCATGAACTGAACCCCGGCACCGGGGTGGAGTTGCTGATCCCGGACTTCTCCGGCAAACCCGAACACATCGCCGCGATCTGCGAGTCCAAGCCCGAGGTGTTCGCGCACAACGTCGAGACCGTGCCGCGCATCTTCAAGCGGATCCGTCCCGCGTTCCGGTACGAGCGGTCCCTGGATGTCATCACCCAGGGCCGGGACCTGGGCATGGTGACCAAGTCCAACCTGATCCTGGGCATGGGCGAGACCCGGGAAGAGATCTCCGAAGCGCTCCGGGACCTGCACGCCGCGGGGTGTGACCTGATCACGATCACCCAGTACCTGCGCCCGTCCGAGCGGCACCTGCCCGTGGACCGGTGGGTCAAGCCCCAGGAATTCGTGGACCTCCAGCACGAGGCCGAAGAGATCGGCTTCCTCGGGGTCATGTCCGGGCCCCTGGTCCGCTCCTCCTACCGGGCCGGTCGGCTCTGGGCCACCGCGATGCGCAAAAAGGGCTGGGACATCCCCGAAGCCCTCGCCCACATCGAATCCTCCGGCACCACCCGCCAGGAAGCCTCCACCATCCTCGCCGCACACGGCTAAGGACCACGGGCTGTTCCTCGAGGCTACGAAGCAGGCTGGGCCGGCACCACGGAGTGCCAGTGCAGCCTGCTTTTCGTGTAAAGGCTGTCTCTCCTCAGCGGACCAGCCTCTCCTCAGTGGGCCGGCGCCGGAGCCTCCTTCGGAGACCAGGCCATTACCTGTACCTGGTCCCATTCCACGGCACCCAGGGCGGACAGTCCCTCGTCGGCCCCTGTACCGTGCACCACCACTACCAGGCGGGGCACGTCGGCAGCCACGACCAACCGCAGGGCCATGAGGTGCGCCAACTCCCAGCCATCCATCGGCTGGACCACTGCCACGAAGGCGGGGCGCTGGGCTGGATCACGAGGGAATTCGTTCAAGACATCTGCAGCTGCGTCCTGCACGAAGTGCACCTCCATGGACTGGCCAGAGGCGCTTGCGCGGGAGCACCGGTACCGGAACCGTGCATGGCAGTCCCCGTCAAGAATCACATAGTCGGCCGGTGCATGGGCCTCCACATCAAGCGGGATGGCCTGAAATGCCTCGCCCCGGCGTCTGGAGCGGAACCGCCGGGTGGTGTTTTCCGGTTCGTCGGATTGTTCCGGCAGCCTAGCCGTCCACGACAGGCCGTTCGATGCAATCGCATGGAGCGAGTCGATGTGCTCCACGGGATCGTAACGATGGAACATCGCTTGCTCGCCGGAGGTGTACTTGACGAACTTGTAGGAATGGTCGGTCATCAACTGCAAGAATCGCGTCCTGCCGGCCCACCCGCCCACGAACCAGTTCGCCTGTGATATCTCTGAAGCCCGGGCGTCCACGCGTACTTGTAGTTGCCTGGTCTCGGTCGTGTCGAACCACCGCAGCTCTTCGCAGACGAACGTCTCCTGGGCGGGGGCCCCCAGGAATTCCCTGATGATGCCAAGCATGGCCGGCAAGGCTGTGCCGGCCACCGCGGAGTGTTTGCCGTCGATCCGGTACTTCGTGAGATTGGGGACGTCCTGAACGAGCTCAATCAGTGAATGGTTGCTGAGTTCGTCCGAGTTCGTATAGAAGTAGTCAATGGTCCGGCCCTCCGCAAAGTACTGGCGAAGGAGGTCCTCCGGCTGCTCAGCCTCGCGGAAGGCCCGGTTCCGGTACAGGTTGTCCTTGAAGAACGGCTTGCTGAAGTAATACGGCAGGTTCATCTGTGGAACGGCCAGCACCAGCCGCGCGGCAGGAAAGTTCCTGGCGTACCGGATTGCGATGGATGCGCCTTTTGAGGCGCCGAAGAACAGCATGCGGGCGGGATCGATGTTGAATTGGCCTCGCAGTTTTTCTATGGCGGCGTTGATCCGGCCATCAAGCGGCCGGCCAGCGTTGTCCACCATCATGTAGGACCCGGCCGCCAAATAGCGGTCCTGGAAGCAGACCATCAGGGTGTCTTCCAGGTCAGCGTCCGTGATCCCTTTGAGGTAGCTCACCGCAAAAGAGATTCGCGTCGTGGAAGGGCCGAAGCCCGGGAAGGTGAGGAGCATCCTCTTCGGATCAGTGGTGTTTCCCCGGACGGAGTAGTATGCATCGCCATGTTGCTCTACTCCATATTGCTCGTCGTACTTGATTTGCTGCGGCGTAGTGAAGGGTCCTCTGCCGATTCCCAATTCGAAGGGACCCCCCGAGGCGAGCCTGAACCGGGAGGGGTCGTCAGTTCCGACCATGATGTTCCGGTATTCGAGGGGGAAACCGCGGGCCGGCGGCTCAATCAGATTGCCGTAGACCACCTCACCATCCTGCAGCAGCTGGAACGGTTCGCCTTGGTGATCCTCCCAGTCCGGGAGGGTGAGCTTGGCGAAGAAGATCCCCTGCGGCAGGTGCTCGGCGGCCACTTTGCGTACCCGGGCTTCCAGTCCCCTCGCCTTGATGAGCCTGCGGACGGCCGACTCAGGGGCCGATTCCATCAGCGACCTCGCCACTTCCCGGCCCGTCGACGAATAGGCAACGGCTCTTCCCAGATCCGTAGCTTTGCGCTTTAACTCCCCGAACTTCGACGTCACAGTGCCAGCATCCTTTCGACGATCTTCCGGTTGATCCGGTCCGCGTCAACGCCCTTGAAGAAACGGTCACGACGCGCGCGGTACAAGGGTTCCTCAGAGGCAAACCGTTCATTGACGAGGTAGTCAATGAGATCCACGTGCTGATGAAAGACCGGCCCCAAGCCTTCTTCTTCATAGTCCAGCCGCCCCTCGTAAGGCTGCTCGCGGAAGAACTCGGCGTGGTCCCAGTGGTAGTACGCGATGGGGATGTGTACGAATGAAGCATCAAGGACTGCCGAGCTGTAGTCCGTAAACACCATTTCAGCGGAGCTGATGGCTTCCCGGTAGCTGAGTTCCGACAACACCACCCGCTCGGAGAACCGGAAGTGTGCCGTCCGTTTCTCAACATTCGGGTGGAGCTTCACTTCAAGTCTGCGGTCAGTGGCATCGAGGAAGGTCAGCAGCGCAGGATCGGTCAGCACTTGGTCTATGGCCTGGAAGTAGCGTGATTGGAGGAACTGCTCCGTGGACACCTGGTTCAGGTTGAACCGCCACGTAGGCATGAACAGGAGGTGAGCTGAATTCCGGGGTTCACGGGCCAGCGACTCAAGTCTGGGCAGGCCGGAATTGAGGGTCTCAACAGGCGCCAATCCAGCCATGTAGTCTGCCTCCAGCTGTCCGGTGGCAATGAAGACGTCAAAGTACTTGGACAGCACCCAATCGGACATGTCGTTGAGTTGGATGCCATGTTGCAAGTACACAAACCGGGAGTTGGCAAACGACTTTCCGCGGTACCGGATGTTGTAGATCTGGGAAGACACCACAAGATCGGAGATCAGGAACTTCTCATAGAACTCTGGGCTGAAAATGGGGATGAGCTTGAAGCCCTTCTTCTCAAGCCGCTCCCAATCGGGGGATTTTGGGTTGATGGCGAAATAGGACTCCGTGAATTCGGGGTGATTGATCCGGAAGTAGTCGTAGAGATGTTCAGCGTTGTCGTCCGCCTGTAACGGCCTGTCGAAGAAGAGAATGCTGGAGTGGGGGCTGATGGGACGTTGGTAGAAGTTGTAACTGCCCGGACGGGCGTGACCCGGCCGCAAGGTACGCGGCAGGTAGGTCTTGGCGATGGCCAGGACGTCGTCGCCGAACAGCAGTTCATACAGGAGCCGGGCAGGATCCTCCACGGGCTGGTCCTGCAGGAACACGAGATAACTGTCCTTGTCACTGAGCTGTTTGAAGAGGTGTGTGGTGGCACAGGGATCGGCCAGCCAGCGGATCCATGCAGCTTCGAAGGGCTGCAAAGGTTCCACCATGGCGAGCATCTCCGTCATGTTGTGCGCCGTCACGAGTTCCCGCAGGTGTTCGAGGCTCACGGCGGTAGCCTTTTGGGCCCGCATACCACGCAGGAAAAGCGCCATGAAGCGCAGGAGGTACAACCGGAGCTGTTTGGATGATGTGGGAATAACAGGCACCAGGCGTTTGGCTTCCGGGGACAACTGAAGTCCGATTGCGGCTTTGGTTTCCGTGGCCACCGAATAGCCGGCGGGCAGCGGTTTCACCTTTTCGATCGACCAATACAGCCGGTAGCTGGTGTAAAGGCCTGCCCGGTCCACGTCCCCGATCGCCTCCAGCGCGTCTGCGAGTCGTCTGGTGTTGAACACCGAGCCAAAGATGTCGGTATCCCGCGCATAGTGGTAGGCGTCGTCGATCGCCGTTCCCGCAATGTTCCCGGCGATCCTGCCCGTATACATGACAGGTTCCGCCAAGTACACCGTACGGGTCCTCAGGTAACCGATGATGGTGGCCGCATAGTTTGCCGACACCTGGTGCGATGTCCGCATGAACACCACGTATTTGCTGGTGATGTCGGCGCACAGCCGGCCGATGGACCGCGTGGTCAACGGTTCGGTGGCTTGCAGGATGGAGAACTCCGCGTCGAAACGCAGACGTGCCGCCACAAGTCTTCGATACATCGCAGACTCCCGGTCCAGTGTTCCGGGTTCCTCAAGAACGATGGTCAGCAATGATGGCAGCTCGGACATCTTTTCCTTAGACGGGTTGAAAATCAGCGTGGTGTGATGGGTGACCCGTTCCTTCCTCAATTCACGGGCAATTGCCTCCCACGTATGCTGTGCCGGACCCATGTGAATCGTGACGGGAAAGAAAAAAACCGTTGCGGAGATCACCCGTCATCGTGGGTCCGGCCCCCGGGCGTACATCACGTAGAATTAAGGCACTATGGCGAACTCCCCTGATTCCAACAAATCGACCCCTTCGGCCGACTCACCCAAGCGTGGGCTCTTCCAGCGCAAGCCCAAGGAAGCCAAAGCCAAGAAGCCCAGCCAGCTGAAGCAGATCGCCGAGGTCTTCAAAATGACCCGGCGCAACGATCCGCAGGTTGTGCTGATCATGCTGCTGGCGTTCCTTGCCGTGGTCGCTGTCGCCTTCGTTGTTGGCTTCCTTCTGGAAAACTGGATTACCGGCCTGATCATCGGTATCCCCTTGGGCCTGCTCGCCGCCGTCTTCATCCTTTCGCGTCGTGCTGAAAGGGCCGCCTTTGCACAGATTGAAAACCAGCCTGGAGCTTCCGGCGCTGCCTTGGGCACGCTCCGCCGCGGTTGGGTCACCCAGGACCAGCCGGTGGCCGTGAACCCACGCACCCAGGATGCAGTTTTCATGGCCATAGGCCGCCCGGGAGTCGTCCTGGTCACGGAGGGTCCCAGCCACCGGGTCAAGACCTTGGCTGACGCAGAGCGCAAGCGCCTGGGCAGGATCCTGCCCAACGTCACCATCCATGTCCTCGAGTCCGGCCGCGGAGAAGGCCAGGTTCCGCTGAACCAGCTCGCCAAGACCATGGGCAAGATGAAGAATGAACTGACCAAGGTTGAGGTCAATGCTGTCTCCAAGCGCATCAACTCCTTGGGCAACCGTCTCCCGATCCCGAAGGGCATCGATCCCTACAAGGCGCGCCCGGACCGCAAGGCGGCCCGCGGACGCTGACCGCAGAACGAAACATGCGCCCCGGTCCTCGAAAGAGGCCCGGGGCGCATTCTTGTCAGCACGGAAGGAGCGAAGCTACATGCGGATGAGGATCGTGTTCATCGCCTTGTCATGGAGGCCCCGCTGGTCCGGATCGAAGATCACCGCAGGGATCACCAGGCACACAAGCAACGTCCTCACGACGGCCACCAACGGCCCTGGCTGCCCACCGGAGAGACGTACCACGTGGATGCCCGCGATTCTGTGTCCGATGCTGTAGCCAAGGGTTCCAATGAGGAGGATCTGCTCCACGGCGAAGATGGCCAGGGTTGCCCACTGGTTGCCGCCGAAGGCAAAGTTGCTGATGACCAAGGCAATGGTCCAGTCGATGACGATGCCCAGGATGCGGCGTCCTGCACGCGCAATGGAGCCAGGCCCCGATTCAGGGAGCCCCAGCCGCTCGCCGGGGTATTTGGAAATGCCGGAGGTGTCCGGACCGCTCAACCAGGAGCCAATGTCTTTACGATCAACCACCTTTCAAGCTTAACTGCTGGCGGTGCGCCCATCCGACCCGGGCGGACCAGGTACCGGCCGAGCCCGCCCCGGTGTTCGTCCACCGGACGCGCATGGACCGGACACCCGCAAGCCGACTACCGTTTACACAACAGATGATTCTGTAACCTGCCGGAAACAATGCTGACACCCCCGGGAAATCCCGTCTCCCTAAGGTGATAGGAGTTGCCAGCCACCGCGGCAAGGGGAAATTTTTGTGTCTCCAGGTCTTCGGCTTGGGCTGGACCACACGGCCTTCCGGGCCTGTTACTTGATATGCATAAGGAGCATAGATGTTCAAGACTGCGGACGAAGTCCTCAAGTTCATCAAAGAAGAAGACGTCAAATTCGTCGATATCCGCTTCACTGACCTCCCGGGCGTCCAGCAGCACTTCAACGTGCCGGCCAAGAGCGTTGACCTCGACTTCTTCGTGAACGGTCAGCTCTTCGACGGTTCTTCCATCCGCGGCTTCCAGGGCATCGCCGAATCCGACATGCAGCTCATCCCTGATGTTACCTCGGCCTTCGTCGACACCTTCCGCATCGAGAAGACCCTGGCCCTGAACTTCTCCATCGTCAACCCGCGCACGGGCGACCCCTACCACCGCGATCCCCGCGGTGTAGCCGAGAAGGCAGAGGCTTACCTGGCTTCGACCGGAATCGCAGACACTGCGTTCTTCGCTCCCGAGGCCGAGTTCTTCGTCTTCGACAACATCCAGTACGAGTCCTCCCCGCAGGGCAGCTTCTACAAGATCGATTCCGAAGAAGCGCACTGGAACACCGGCCGTAAGGAAGAGGGCGGCAACCTCGGTTACAAGACTCCGGTCAAGGGCGGCTACTTCCCTGTCTCCCCCACCGACAAGCAGGCTGACCTCCGCGACGCCATGTGTGTCGAATTGGACAAGGCCGGCCTTGAGGTTGAGCGCTCCCACCACGAAGTTGGTTCCGCTGGCCAGGCCGAGATCAACTACAAGTTCACCACGCTGACCGCGGCTGCCGATGACCTGCAGAAGTTCAAGTACGTCATCAAGAACACTGCTGACGCTTGGGGCAAGTCCGTGACCTTCATGCCGAAGCCCGTCTTCGGCGACAACGGTTCGGGCATGCACTGCCACCAGTCCCTGTGGAGCAACGGAGAGCCGCTGTTCTACGACGAGAAGGGCTACGCCGGTCTTTCCGACACCGCCCGCTGGTACATCGGCGGCCTGCTGAAGCACTCCTCCGCAGTCCTGGCGTTCACCAACCCGACCGTCAACTCCTACCGCCGTTTGGTCAAGGGCTTCGAAGCTCCGGTCAACATGGTGTACTCGCAGGGCAACCGTTCCGCCGGTATCCGCATCCCGATCACGGGTTCCAACCCGAAGGCCAAGCGCATCGAGTTCCGCGCTCCGGACCCCTCGTCCAACCCGTACCTGGCGTTCGCTGCCCAGCTGATGGCCGGTATCGACGGCATCCGCAACCGCATTGAACCCCCGGCCCCGATCGACAAGGACCTCTACGAGCTCCCCGCCGAGGAAGCCAAGGACATCCCCAAGGCTCCGGGCACGCTGGAAGAAGCCCTCGAGGCCCTGCGTGAGGACAACGAATTCCTGCAGGCCGGCGGTGTCTTCACCCAGGACCTGATCGACACCTGGATCGAGTACAAGTACGAGAACGAGATCCGTCCGCTGTCCCTGCGCCCGAACCCTTACGAGTTCGAGCTCTACTACGGCGTCTAGTCAACTCCGGGGACAGAGCATGCTTTGCCCCGCCGGAGGTTGACCGGCCTCCAACCGCCGAGGGCCGCCAACAGGAAACACTCCTGTTGGCGGCCCTTCGCCGTTAACGCATACGGCCCGGGCCGATTGCTTAGTGTTTGGTGCGGGGTGACTTTCCGGGCTCGTCGGGGGCCGCGCACTCGTCGCAAAAGACCCTCTCGGTTTCCTCACCGCAGCATTGGCAGCGGTGGATCAGTGCTGCTGTTTCAACTACATAGGCTGTCATAGCCTCAATAGTGCCGAGCGGGCCCACGGGGAACACGAGTAGCGTGTACTCGTCTTTTCGCTTCCGCGCCGGAACGACTACTTGGTTTCCTGCAGACTACTTGTTTTCCAGCAAGCCCATGCTGTGGGCAGCCGCCACGCCCATCCCCGGAAGACCGGCGTCGCCCGGCACGGCATCCTCGTCCAGGAAAGTGGCAAAACAGCGCCTGCAGGCGTACTGCCCGGGGGCCGCATGGCGGGAAGCCCAATGTGGGCCCGCCTGCGCGCAGCGGAAGCAGGCAGCATCCGAAAAGGACGCACCCTCCTCGTCCAGCCTCACCGTCACGGGATGAATCTTAGGCTAAACGCGACCCCGCGAACAGAGGTTCAGCGGCGGGGCTACTGCTTACCGTATTTCTTATGCACCGCTTGCTTGGACACTCCCAAGCACAAAGCAATGGCTTCCCAGGACAGGCCGGCTTGCCGGGCCGCCCGCACCAAGGATGATTCTGTCCTTCCGACTTCCTTCTGCAATTCGGCAACGGCGTACAGTGCCTCGGCGGGCCCCATTCCGTCCATCTGCCCAACAAGGGTTTTCATGCGTTCCACCTCCATCCGTCAACCATAGTTGACGTCAGAGACGTTGTCAACCATGGTTGACGAGCGTCCTCAGGCGAATGCCCTGAACATGGTGCGCTGGGGCCCTGAACTCCCGCCGAGGTAGCGTCCCCTGTCCACGAAGCCGGCCCTGGCGTACGCAGCCTTGCCGGCAGGGTTACGTTCGTTGACAGAAAGAACGACGCCGCCCTGGCCGCCATCCAGCCAGGCTGTCAGTTTTCGCGCTTCCTCCACAGCCGCCGCAGCAGCCGACCGGCCAATCCCCTGCCCCTGGCTTGCCGCATCGATCGCGAACCCCCTCAGCAACCACGCCGAATCGTCGTCTTCCCAGCCGGCGAGCCGCGCAGCACCACATTGAAGCGTCAAGACGCCCACAACCGCACCATTGGCCTCAATGGAAAACGGGAACTGCGACGCGTCCTCCAGGCCGGCGAGCATCATTCGGAGAGGGTCGCCAACGAACTCCCGCTGACCGGGTTGCAGGCTGAGCTCCGCAACGTCGCCCAAGTGAATGGCCCTGGCGTCGGCATCGATTGCCTTCAGCGGAATCAGCCACGCAACGCTCGTACCCCTTTGATCTTTATAGCTCATAACTCCAGTCTTTGCGTCATAATCGCGCACAGGTTCGGATTCCCGGCTAGGGTGGGTCCAGCCGCTCCCCTAGAGTTAGGAAACCCCGTAGATGAGCCAGCCGAACGTCATCCTCATCTGTGTGGACGAATGGCGGGGAGACTGCTTGTCTGCCGACGGGCACCCACACCTTGAGACACCCCACCTTGATGAACTTGCCAGGAACGGTGTGCGGTTCTCCAAAGGATACTCGGCCACTCCCTCCTGCGTCCCGGCGCGCGCCGCGCTCTTCACGGGGCAATCACAGGAGCGGCACGGACGCGTGGGCTACGACGACGGAGTGCCCTTCCACGCCGCACATCCGGTCACCGTCCAAGGCGAGTTCCGGAAGGCCGGCTACCACACGCAGGCCATCGGCAAGATGCATGTTTGGCCTGAGCGCTCCAGAGTGGGATTCGACGACGTCGTCCTGCACGACGGCTACCTGCACCACGCCCGGAAGGAACATCGGCAGCACTTTTCCCTGTTTGACGACTATGTGCCCTGGTTACGGAGGCAACCGGGAGTGCCGGCCGACGCCGACTACTTCGACCACGGCGTCAACTGCAACTCCATCGTGGCCAGGACATGGGACAAGGCCGAACACCTGCACCCCAGCCATTGGATTGGAACGCAGGCCATCGAATGGATGCAGCGGCGGGATCCGGTGAAGCCCTTCTTCCTGTACTTGTCCTTCCACCGGCCCCACCCGCCCTACGACCCGCCGTCGTGGGCCTTCGAGCAGTACCTCAACATCCCGCCCTACGAAACCGTGGAAGGCGATTGGGAACATCATTGGGACGACTTCCGGGCAGATGGAAACTACCAGGCAAGCTATGGACACATCCCGGACCGCGTGGTCCATCGGGCCCGGGCTGGCTACTTCGGGCTCATGGCGCAGATCGACCTCCAGGTCAACCGGATCAAGGAATCGTTGGCCGACTTCGGGCTGCTGGATGACACCATCGTCGCTTTCACCAGCGACCACGGCGAGATGATGGGCGACCACCACATGTTCAGGAAAGCCGTGCCCTACGAAGGCTCCGCCCGGGTCCCGTTCATCATTGCGGATGCACCCAGTGCCGGAGGGTCCACGCGCGGCGCCGTGGTAGACCATGTGGTGGAACTCCGCGACCTCATGCCCACTCTTCTGGATCTGGCCGGGCTGCCCATTCCGGACAGCGTGGACGGCAAGTCCTTGGCCGCGCTTGTCCGGGGTGATGGCACGGGCCCGGTCCGCGAGTGGCTCCATGGCGAACATGTCTACTGGGGCCAGAACCTGCACTGGCTCACCGACGGTCATGCCAAATACATTTGGGGCTCGGGCAAAGGCACCGAAGAGTTGTTCAATCTCGACGCCGATCCCCAGGAACGCTGGAACCTCGCCGGGGATCCTGCCCACCAAGGCGACGTGGAACTCTGGCGGCATCGCCTGGTGGAAGCCTTGCGCCACCGCGAAGAAGGCTTCGTGGTTGGCGACAGGCTGGTCCCGGGCGCACCCGTGGTCTCCATTTTGCGGCACACCCGCGAGGCAATAGCTGCGGCTCAGGTCCCGTAGAACTTCTTTTCAAACACGCCCCGGGCACGTCGGCTCAAGCGCAGGTAGTCTTCCTCGAACTTGCCCGCGGTTCCCGGTGCATATCCACACCAGCGAGCCACCGCTTCCAGGTCGCGGCGCGACGACGGCAAGAGGTCCGAAGCCCGACCCGTCACAATCACGTTCGCCGACCGGATACGGCTGGCAAGCTTCCACGCCTGACGCAACAAACCGGCGTCGCCCTTTCCTATGAGGGCAAGCCCTTCAGCTGCGGCAAGTGCCTCCAATGTTGAGGTGCTCCGCAATTCCGGATGCTTTCCAGCATGTTGGAGCTGGATCAACTGCACCAGCCACTCGACGTCGCTCAGGCCACCCCGGCCAAGCTTCACGTGGCGGGCAGGATCGGCCCCTCGAGGCAGTCGCTCGGATTCCACCCTTGCCTTGATGCGCCGAATCTCACGTACATCCTGCTCGGACAATTCGTCAGGGTACCTGATGGGATCGATAAGCCGGACGAAGTCCCGGGCGAGCTCGTCCGATCCGGCCATGGGCCGGGCGCGCAGAAGGGCCTGCGCTTCCCAAATCAATGACCATCGTCGGTAATACTCGGCATAGGAGTCCAGGGACCTGACCATTGCCCCGTTCTTGCCCTCCGGCCGAAGGTCGGCATCCACTTGCAGGACCCTCTCGGCCATGATGGCCGGCTTGAGTGGCTGGGTCAGGAGGCTTGAGATCCTGGCAACGATCGTCGTTGCCTGTTCCTGCGCTTCGGCGTCCGTAAACCCGGGACGTGCCCGATGCACATACATGACGTCCGCATCGGACCCATAGCCGATCTCACGCCCGCCCTGCCGGCCCATGGCCACCACCAGGACGTCGGTCTTCAGCGGTCCGGCATCGGCCACTGCTGCTTCCGCTACGTGCAGGGCACCCAGGACGGCTGCGCGGTCCGCTTCGGCCAGGGCCAGGCCCACAGCATCCTGGTCCAACAGTCCTGCGCTGTCTGCGATGGCCGTTCGAAGGATTTCACGCCGGCGGATCAGCCGGATGAGGCGCATGGCGCCTCCAGGATCCGGATGCCGCGAGAGCTTGGACTGGATTTCCTGCCACTGGGCGTCGAAGGGGATGGGGGCCAAGTCCTTGTCACTGCCCAGCCATGCCACTGACTCGGGCGAGACCTCCAACAGATCCGCAATCAGTCGGGAGTTCGCCAAGACCTGGCACAGGCGTTCGGCTGCAGCCTGTGAATCCCGGAGCAGTCCCAGGTACCAGTGGGTGGTCCCCAACGCCTCACTGACCCGACGGAAGGCCAGCAACCCGGCGTCCGGATCCACGCCCTCGGCCAGCCAGCCGAGAAGGATGGGAAGAAGTTGGCGCTGCAGGGCCGCCCGACGGCTTACTCCGGCTGTCAGGGCCTCGATGTGGCGCATGGCGCCCTGCGGGTCGAGGTAGCCCAGGGCGGCAAGCCTGCCCTGCGCGGCTTCCGGGCTGAGCTTGGCATCTTCGCTGCTGAGTTTCGCCGCCGTGTTCAACAGGGGGCGATAGAAAATGCGTTCGTGCAGGTCCCGAACTGCACGTTTGGTCTTCTGCCAAGCGCCTATCAGCTGGTCCGGATGCGGCCGTTCGAGGGCGAACGGCCCCAGGACGGCTTTGGCCAGGAAACGCTGGGCGTCCTCGGCCACGGGCATGAGGTGGGTGCGGCGGAGCTGGAACAACTGGATCCGGTGTTCAAGGACGCGGAGGTACCGGTACGCGTTATCGAAGGCTGCAGCGTCCACCCGCCCAATGTAGCCACCTGCGGACAAAGCGGCGATCGCCGAAGTGGTGTCGCGGCAGCGGAGGGACTCGTCGGACTTTCCGTGGACGAGTTGCAGGAGTTGGACGGTGAATTCGACGTCCCGCAGCCCACCCCGCCCCAGCTTGATCTGGCGTTGTTCCTCGGCAGCAGGAATGTGGTCGGTCACGCGCCGCCGCATGGCCTGGACGGATTCCACAAATCCTTCGCGGCCGGCGGAAGCCCAGACAAGAGGCTGCACGGCTTCCTCATAGCGTTGGCCCAGGTCCCGGTCTCCCGCGATGGTCCGTGCCTTCAGGAGCGCCTGGAATTCCCAGCTTTCGGCCCATCTCGCGTAATAGCTCAGGTGCGAGGCAAGAGTTCGTACAAGAGGCCCTGACTTGCCTTCCGGACGCAGGTTCGCGTCCACCTCCCACAGCCCGGGTTCCGGTGCAAACGAGGAGATCGCCCTGGAAATACCGGAGGCCAAGGCGGTCCCGATGGTTGCCGCGCGGGCGTCGTCAAGGTCCGCCGCCTCCATCACGTAGATGACGTCGACGTCGGAAATGTAGTTCAGTTCGCGGGCGCCGCATTTGCCCATGCCGATGACGGCCAGCCCGACGCCGGCAACCTCCTCGGCGTCGAACTGTCCTGTCGCTTCGGCCCGGGAGACGGCCAGGGCCGCCTCGATGGCCGCACCGGCCAGGTCAGCCAGTTCGGCCCCGACGGCCGGCATGAAGTCCTGCGGCGAGGCCGCGCACAGGTCCTTGATCGCCAGTTCGGTCAATCCCCGCCGGTACGCAGCGCGCAAGGCCGTATAGGCGGGAAGCCCGGTCAGGCCGGCAATGGGACGCAGCGAGCCAGGATCAGCTTTGACGGACCGCAGTAAGAGGGAACGCAGCTCGTCACTCGATGCGGAGAGGGGTTCCGGGCTGACCTTGGTGTTGAACACATCCAGGTGCTCGGGCCGGCGCATGAGGAACTCCCCCAACGCCTCCGACGCGCCGAGCAGCCGATACAGCGGCTCGCTGGTGTCCGGGTCCGCTGCGGCCAGCGTTTTCAGTCCGGGGTTCTTCTCGATGAGCCTCACCAGCGACTGCAAAGCAGTATCCGGACTGGCGGCCAGGGACAGGCCGCTGAACAAGGCTTCCTGTTCCAAGCCCTCAAGTTCCGGGGCAGCGAGGAACCGCTCCCCCTTCTCCAGGTCGCTGAATCCAGCCGAGATGAGCCGGCGTGCAAGGCTCACAGCGCCGCCTAGAGGATGCCGAGGTTGCGCTGCAGCTCGTAAGGCGTGACCTGCAGACGGTAGTCCTGCCACTCGGCGCGCTTGTTGCGCAGGAAGTGTTCAAAGACCTGCTCTCCCAGGATCTGCGCCACGAGTTCCGACTCTTCCATGGCGCGGATGGCGTCGTGCAGGCTGGCAGGCAGCGGAGCGTGACCCATGGCCTTCCGCTCGGCCGTCGTCAGCGACCAGACATCGTCTTCGGCGGCCGCCGGGAGCTCGTAGCCTTCCTCGATACCCTTCAGACCGGCACCCAGGAGCACCGCGTAAGCGAGGTAGGGGTTGGTGGCAGAGTCGATGCCGCGGTACTCGATGCGCGCCGACTGACCCTTGCCCGGCTTGTAGAGCGGGACGCGGACCAGGGCGGAACGGTTGTTGTGGCCCCAGCTCAAGTAGCTCGGTGCTTCTCCGCCGCCCCACAGCCGCTTGTAGGAGTTCACGAACTGGTTGGTGACTGCCGTGAACTCAGGCGCGTGCCTCAGGATGCCTGCAATGAACTGGCGGGCAGTCTTGGAGAGCTGGAACTCGGCTCCGGCCTCAAAGAAAGCGTTGGTATCGCCCTCGAACAGGGAGAAGTGGGTGTGCATTCCGGAGCCGGGGTGGTCCGTAAACGGCTTGGGCATGAACGTGGCGTAGGTGCCCTGCTGCAGGGCCACTTCCTTGATGACAGTGCGGAAGGTCATGATGTTGTCCGCTGTCTGCAGCGCATCGGCGTACCGAAGGTCGATCTCGTTCTGCCCGGGGCCGCCTTCGTGGTGGCTGAACTCCACCGATATGCCCACCGATTCGAGCATGGTGACGGCCGTGCGCCGGAAATCCTGCGCAACTCCGCCCGGAACGTGGTCGAAGTAGCCGCCCTCATCCACGGGCACCGGAGCCCCGTCCGGGCCAAGGTCCTTGGACTTGAGGAGGTAGAACTCGATCTCCGGGTGCGTGTAGCAGGTGAACCCCATGTCTGCGGCCTTGGCAAGGGTGCGCTTGAGGACGTTGCGGGGATCGGCAGCGGAGGGCTCCCCATCCGGGGTCAGCACATCGCAAAACATCCTGGAGGTCTGTTCGGTTTCGCCGCGCCACGGCAGGATCTGGAACGTCGAGGGGTCGGGTTGGGCCAGCATGTCAGATTCAAAGACACGGGCCAGGCCCTCAATGGCGGAGCCATCGAAGCCGAGTCCTTCCTCGAATGCACCCTCAACCTCTGCTGGCGCCAGGGCCACGGATTTCAGCGAACCCACGACGTCGGTGAACCACAAGCGTACGAAGCGCACGTCACGCTCTTCGATCGTCCGCAGAACGAACTCTTGCTGGCGGTCCATTGGGGCCTCTTTTCCGGTCGGTATCCACGCCGCACGGTTCCGTTCGGAAGGCGCGGCAGCTCAGCCTTCACTCTACTAAGCATTCGTGGCGAATGCCGCCGCAGGGACACCGCGTAACACAGCGTTTACAAATGGTGACGCTTGGCACATTGCTGGCAGCCCCCGCCGGCACGGCTTAGGCTCTATCCATGGCCCCAAGCAACCTTCCTGAGTCCAGCACGCCCGCCGAAGTTCCCGCCCCTTACGGGTCGGGTCCCGCCGCAGCCGCCCAAGCACCCTCCACGGACGCCAGGAAGCCCGTTTCCAAGGTACGGATCCACCACCTGCAGCAGGCCAAGGACAACGGCGGCCGCTTCGCCATGCTGACCGCTTATGAGCAATACACGGCGGAGATTTTCGACCAGGCCGGCATCGAAGTACTGCTGGTGGGCGATTCAGCCTCCAACAATGTCTTCGGCAATGAGACGAGCCTTCCCGTCACGGTGGACGAGCTGCTGCCCTTGTGCCGTGCAGTGAGCCGTTCCGCCAAACGCGCCCTGGTGGTGGCCGACTTACCGTTCGGCAGTTACGAGATATCCCCGGGGCAGGCCGTCGCGACAGGGGTGCGCTTCCTGAAGGAGGGGCTGGCACACGCCGTCAAGATCGAGGGGACCGCCTACTATGCCGAAACAGTCCGCGCCATGGTGCAGGCCGGCATTCCCGTCATGGCCCACATCGGATTCACCCCGCAGAGCGAGCATTCCCTGGGCGGCTACCGTGTCCAGGGACGCGGCGACGATGCCCAACGGTTGATCGATGACGCCGTGGCCCTGCAGGACGCAGGAGCCTTCAGCGTTCTCATGGAGATGGTTCCTGCCGGGACAGCTGCTGCCGTTGACGCCGCCCTGCGGGTTCCCACCGTTGGCATCGGCGCCGGCAAGGACACCACCGGCCAGGTCCTGGTGTGGCAGGACATGGCCGGACTCCGGGGCGGCAAGATGGCCAAGTTCGTCAAGCAGTACGCCGATCTCCGCAGCACCCTGGGCGAAGCCGCCGCTGCCTACGCCGCCGATGTCCGGTCAGGCCACTTCCCGGGACCCGAGCACTCGTTCTAGTCGTCGTCCTGGGCATCCCAGGCTTCGTTGCGCTGCTTCACCTTTTCCAAGGCATGCTCGGCTTCTTCGCGGGTTTTGTAGGGACCAATCAGCTGGGTCCAGTCGGACATGGCGTCCTCCTCGATCTGGTGCGTCTTGACGTTGTACCAGTACTCCGTCACGTCTCCTCCTAGCGTCAGTGGACTCTCCGTCGCGTAACGTTGGCGGGTCCTCTTGGAACCGGCACGCATTGTTACTTGCGTCTCGTGCCCGCCTTATATGATCAATCTATGCCTTCTCCAGTCTCCACCGCACCCATCGGCACGCTGTCCCCAGGAACCATCAGCCCTGAGCTGGCTGTTCCCGGGTCGATTGCCCGTCCTGAGTACGTCGGCAAGAAGGCCCCGGCCAAGTTCACCGGTTCGGAGGTCAAGTCAGCGGAAACCATCGAGAAGATCAGGATTGCGGGCAAGATCGCTGCCCAGGCGATCGTGGAGGTCGGAAAGCACATCCAGCCGGGAGTGACCACGGACCAACTGGACAAGGTGGGGCACGAGTACCTCCTGGACCACCACGCGTACCCGTCCACGCTGGGCTACCGCGGTTTTCCCAAATCACTGTGTTCCTCACTAAACGAGGTGATCTGCCACGGCATCCCCGATTCCACGGTGGTGCAGGACGGCGACATCCTCAACATCGACATCACGGCCTTCATCAACGGCGTGCATGGCGACACGAATTACACTTTCCTGGTTGGCGACGTGGACGAAGAGTCCCGTTTGCTGGTTGAGCGTACGCAGGAGTCGCTCAACCGGGCCATCAAGGCCGTGGCCCCGGGCCGCGAAATCAATGTCATCGGCCGCGCCATCGAATCGTATGCCAAGCGATTCGGCTACGGCGTGGTTCGGGACTTCACCGGTCACGGCGTCGGAGAGGCCTTCCACACGGGCCTCATCATTCCGCACTACGATGCCGCTCCGGCGTACAAGACGGTGATCGAGACCGGCATGGTGTTCACCATCGAGCCCATGCTGACACTCGGCACCATCGAATGGGACATGTGGACCGACGACTGGACCGTCGTCACCAGGGACCACAAACGCACGGCCCAATTCGAACACACCCTGCTGGTCACCGAGGCCGGCGCGGAAATCCTTACCCTTCCCTGAACTTTCCGGAAGGGGCACGCCGCCCCGGTGGCTGCGCCACGTCCAACCCTCCTGCCATGAACGGAATTGAATTGTCCACAAAGGATGAGAAGACCCACAAGAACCGCCCGCTGATCGGAATCGACATCGGCGGCACCGGTATCAAGGGCGGCATTGTCGACCTCAAGAAGGGCAAGTTGATCGGTGACCGCTTCCGCGTTCCGACGCCGCAGCCGGCCACACCCGAGGCAGTCGCCGAGGTGGTGGCCGAAATCGTGGAGGAACTCTCCAACCGTCCCGATGCACCCGCGGCAGACTCTCCCATCGGCGTCACTTTTCCCGGCATCATCCAGCACGGTGTGGTCCACTCGGCCGCCAACGTCGACAAATCCTGGCTGGACGCCGACATTGACAAGAAGTTCACGGAACGGCTTGGCCGTCCCGTCGAGGTCATCAACGACGCCGACGCCGCCGGCCTCGCCGAGGCACGCTACGGCGCAGGCGAAGGCGTTGACGGTACGGTCCTGGTCATCACCCTCGGCACGGGCATCGGCTCGGCCTTCATCTTCAACGGCACATTGGTTCCGAATGCCGAACTTGGGCACCTGGAAGTGGATGGCTTCGACGCCGAAACGAAGGCCTCGGCCGTGGCCCGCGAACGGGACGGCCTGAGCTGGGATGAATACGGGGTGCTCCTCAACCGATACCTGCAGCACGTCGAATTCCTGTTCTCGCCCGAGCTCTTCATCATCGGCGGTGGCATCTCCAAGCGATCCGACGAGTACTTCCCGCATTTGGAACTGCGCACGAAGATTGTCACGGCAAAGTTGAAGAATGACGCCGGGATCGTCGGCGCGGCCCTTGAGGTGGCCCTCCACCACAAGCTGGCCAAATAGCAGGCCGGCGTTCCGACGCCAAGCCGGACCGGTCATGGTCCGGGAAGAGTGCCGGTGGTGGCTGCGGCTTCCCCTCCGCTGCCACCACCGGAGTCAGAGTTGGCTCTTCTCGGAGCCTTTCGTGCCCTTGGCGGAGGACTTCGCGTGTGCCTCTGCTTCATGGCGAAGCAAAGAGATGGCCGATTCGAAGTCTTCCAGTGATTCGAAGGCCTGGTACACGCTGGCGAACCTGAGGTAGGCCACTTCATCCAGCTTGCGCAGCGGTCCCAGAATGGCCAGGCCTACCTCGTGGGCATCGATCTCAGCCGCACCCGACGAGCGGATGTTTTCTTCGACCTCCTGCGCCAGCATGGCGAGGTCGTCCTCCGTGACAGGGCGCCCTTGGCAGGCCTTCCGGACACCGCTGATCACCTTGATGCGGCTGAACGGTTCACCGACTCCCGAACGTTTGATCACGGACAAGCTGGTGGTTTCCACTGTGGTGAAGCGCCGGCCGCATTCCGGACATTGGCGCCTGCGGCGGATTGATGAGCCATCGTCAGCCATGCGGCTGTCCACCACACGGGAATCAGGATTCCGGCAGAACGGACAATACACGTTGGGCCTCCCTGATGGTTTCCGTTGACTGGCACCTGCCGCGCGGGAACGCAAAAGGTGCCGGAAGTTTCACTTCCGGCACCAGTTTACGTACGGTCATGCCCTAATGACAAGCGTGTAATTACTACATGTAGTGGTGGCCACCCGCATATGTAGTGGTAGCGGCCTTAGGCGAAGCGGATCTTCACCGCGTCACCGTGCCCCGGGAGATCCTCCGCGCCGGACAAGCTGACGATGTGGTTGCTGACCTGTTCCAGAGCCGACCGGTCGTAGTTGATGACCTGCACAGCCCGCAGGAAGGTCGTCACATTGAGCCCCGAGGAAAAAGCTGCGGTTCCGCTGGTAGGCAGCACGTGGTTGGAGCCTGCGCAGTAGTCCCCCAGGCTTACAGGGCTGTAGTCGCCCACGAAAATGGCGCCGGCATTGCGGATACGCCCCGCAACAGCGGACGCATCCGCCGTCATGATTTCCAGGTGTTCCGCCGCGTAGGCGTTGCACACGGCGATTCCCTGTTCCAGGTCATCAACCAACACCACACCGGACTGCGGCCCCGAAAGAGCCTCGAACACACGGGCGCTGTGCTTGGTCGCTGCTGCCTGGCGGCCCAGTTCAAGCACGACGGCGTCGGCCAGCTCCGGGGAGTCAGTCACCAAGACGGACGCTGCTTTGGGGTCGTGCTCGGCCTGGCTCAGGAGGTCCGCAGCCACGAGCGGCGCTTGGGCACTGGAATCGGCCAGGATCGCAATTTCCGTGGTGCCGGCCTCGGAATCGATGCCCACCACGCCCTTGACCAGGCGCTTGGCAGTGGCAACGAAGATGTTTCCAGGACCGGTCACAACGTCGACGGGCTCAATCGGTTGTTCCGCGCCGTCGCCCGGGATGCCGTATGCAAATGAAACGATTGCCTGGGCTCCACCGATTGCGTACACCTCCTCAATGCCGAGCAGGGATGCAGCAGCCAGGATGGTGGGGTGCGGGAGGCCGCCGAAGTCCTTCTGGGGCGGCGATGCCAAGGCGATCGACTGCACGCCTGCAGCAACCGCCGGGACGACGTTCATGATCACGGACGAGGCCAGCGGGGCCAACCCGCCCGGCACGTAAAGCCCCACCCTGCCCACCGGAATCCAGTTCTGGCTGACCACCGCGCCATCACCGAGGCTCACGTCCACGTTGGCGGGCCGCTGGCGCTCGGCAAACTGGCGGGCACGGTTGATGGACTCTTCGAGGGCAGCGCGGACAGCGGGATCGAGCTCCGCCAGGGCCCGGGCAATGGCCTCTGCCGGAACCCGCGGGTGCGACTGCTCAACGCCGTCGAAATTCCGTGCGAGATCGCCCAGTGCGGCGAAGCCGCGCCGGCGCACATCCGCGATGATGTCCAGGACCTTGCGCTCCGCGTCTGCCAACGTCTGATGCTGCGCCCGCGGAACGGCGGCCCGCAACTCCGCAAGCGAGAGCCGGCGGCCGCGGAAGTCGATGGTGCGGAAGTTCAGGGAATCAGTGGCGGGGGAAGCAGTATCCGAAGGAGTGGTCACCAGCCTATTTTACGGGCTTCCCGGAAAGAACCCCGAACAAGGCCAGGACGAACGTCATGAAGGCGGTAGCTCCGGGCCACAACAGGAGGACCGCATACGAACGGAGGGTGAAGCCATACTCGGGGCCAAGGGACGGATCCGGCGCCATGCCCCAGAGCATGGCCGCGAGAAGTCCTGCCAACCACGACAGGCACGCGCCGATCACACCACCAACCAAGGCAAAGGCCAAACGTCGGCCGGTCCCGTTTCCTTGAAGTTTGCCGTCCAGCACCAGTCCCACAACGCAGCCCGCGATAAGCATCAGGGCGGCAAGGACGAGGTCCCTCGGCAGCCAGGAATCGGGATTCGAGGGATTGGCCAACGCAGGATTGCCGGACACGATGTTCAAGCCACCAGGGGCCAGTACCCACCACAGGAGCCCCAGGACAAGGCCCGAAAGGCCGGGAACGGCAAGCCACAGCAGCTCCTTGGGCTGCATTGGGCGGCGAAGGGGAACTGCTTCTGTGTCAGCAGGAACATGGACTGCGGGCTCGGTCATGCAACTCACATTAACAAAGGTTCATGCTGGCTCATGAAAAAGGCCACTGCGGCCCTTCCGGGGAATACCCTGATGGAAGATGCCAGCCCAAGCACCCAGCGCAGGAGACCAGACCACCGTGGGAAGTGCAACACCCGGTTTCGAACAGACCTTCAGGGAAATGTTCCGCCGCCACGCCGCCGGAGTGGCCATTATTACGGCAAATCTCGACGGAAAGCCGTTCGGCTTCACGGCCACTTCCGTGGCGTCGTTGTCTGCCGAACCGCCGCGCTTCACGTTCAACATGGCCCGAAGCTCCAGCTCATGGCCAGCGGTGGCAAACGCCAATTACATCGGCGTCCATATGCTGGGCCTGGAAAACCAGGCTCTGGCCGACCGCTTCGCCCGCACCCGGGACCGGTTCGAAGGCGACCACTGGGAACCGGGCCCCCACGAAGTCCCCATCCTCAAGGACGTCACGGGATGGCTTGTTGGAAAGATCCAGATGCGGCTCTCCTTCGAGAACAACGCCGTGGTGGTTGTGGAGGTGGTGGACGGCCAGGTGGGCGACGACGGCACTCCCCTGCTCTACCACAGCGGCAGCTACAGCAAGCCAGCCCCCCTGGACTACGAAATCTAACCCCCGGCCATGCCTAGTTGTCCAAGCAGGCGGGCCCCAGGAGGACCTTCAGGTCCCCAAAAAGGGATGGACTGGGGTTGACCCGCAAGTGAACCGGGAGTCCCATGACTTCCACCTTGGTGTCACCCATCAGCTTGAGCCTGACTTCCGAGTTCCCCCTGTGGGTCCTGAGGACATCACGCAGGTCCGTCACCACCGTCTCCGTAGCCTTGAACGTCGGAATGGTGATGACCACGGGTCCGTTGACGCTCTCGCTCAGGTCCGGCACGGAGAGTTCCATGCAGTTCAGTGTGACCGCGCCGTCGTCACGGCGCTGCAGCCTTCCCTTGACCACCACGATCAAGTCTTCGGCCAGCACCGAAGCAATGGGTCCGTAGACCTGCCCGAAGAACATCACTTCCATCGAGCCGCCAAGGTCCTCGATTTCCGCCCGGGCATACGCATTGCCACTGGCTTTTGCAATGCGCCGGCTGAGTGAGGTGATCATGCCCGCGATGGTGACAATGGCACCGTCATGCGGTCCGTCCTCGGCGATGATCGACGTTATGGACATTTCAGCGTGCTGGCTCAGAACGCCTTCCAGGCCCTGCAACGGGTGGTCCGAAACGTAAAGTCCCAGCATGTCGCGTTCGAAGGAGAGCTTGTCCTTCTTCTCCCATTCGGGAAGATCCGGAATCTCCGTGCTGAGCGAAGCTTCAGGCTCCTGGTCCTCGAACCCGGCAAAAAGGTCGAATTGGCCGATCGCTTCGTTGCGTTTGAGCGTGATGACGGAGTCGATGGCCTCTTCATGGATCATGGCCAGGGCGCGACGGTGGTGTCCAAGGGAGTCGAACGCCCCGGCTTTGATCAGGGATTCAATGGTCCGCTTGTTGCACACAATCGCGGGGACCTTCATCAGGAAGTCCTTGAACGAGGTGTACGCACCCTCCGTGGCCCGGGCCGAAACCATGGCGTCCACGACGTTCACGCCCACGTTGCGGATGGCGCCCATTCCGAAGCGGATGTCCTGGCCCACCGGGGTGAAGTTCAGCGACGACTCGTTGACGTCCGGCGGCAGCACGGTGATGCCCATTCGGCGGCATTCGTTGAGGTAGATGGCCGACTTGTCCTTGTCGTCGCCCACGGACGTCAACAGGGCGGCCATGTACTCGGGCGCGTAATGGGCCTTCAGGTACGCCGTCCAGTAGGAGATGACACCGTACGCGGCCGAGTGGGCCTTGTTGAAGGCATAGTCCGAGAAGGGAAGGAGGATGTCCCAAAGAGTCTTGACGGCCTCCTGCGAATAGCCGTTGTCCTGCATGCCTTGCGAGAAGCCGGCGAACTGCTTGTCCAGTTCGGACTTCTTCTTCTTGCCCATGGCACGGCGCAGGATGTCTGCTTGGCCCAGGGAGTAGCCTGCCAGCTTCTGGGCCACGGCCATGACCTGCTCCTGGTAGACAATCAGGCCGAAGGTGCCACCAAGGATGTCCTGCAGCGGCTCTGCCAGTTCCGGGTGGATCGGGATGACATCCTGGATGCCGTTCTTGCGCAACGCATAGTCCGTGTGGGCGTTGGCGCCCATGGGACCAGGCCGATACAGCGCGAGCACGGCGGAGATGTCTTCGAAGTTGTCAGGCTTCATCAGCTTGAGCAGCGACCGCATGGGACCGCCGTCGAGCTGGAACACGCCCAAGGTATCGCCGCGTGCCAGGAGCTCGTAGGACGCCGCGTCGTCGAGTTCGAGGTTTTCGAGGTCCAGGTCGATGTCCCGGTTCATCTTGATGTTCTCGAGGGCATCCGAAATGATCGTCAGGTTTCGAAGACCCAGAAAGTCCATCTTGATGAGGCCAAGGCCTTCGGACGTCGGATAGTCGAACTGGGTAATGACCTGGCCGTCCTGGAAACGGCGCATGATGGGGATCACGTCGATGATCGGGTCCGAGGACATGATGACGCCCGCTGCGTGAACGCCCCACTGACGCTTCAGCCCTTCAATGCCCAAGGCCGTTTCGAAGACCTTGGCGGCCTCGGGATCGGTGGCAACGAGCTGGCGGAAATCGCCCGCTTCACCGTACCGCTTGGCCTCAGGGTTCTGGATGTCGGCCAGCGGGATGTCCTTGGCCATGACGGCAGGCGGAAGCGCCTTGGTCAACTGCTCACCCATGCTGAAGGGGTATCCGAGCACGCGCGATGAGTCCTTCAACGCCTGCTTGGTCTTGATGGTGCCGTAGGTGACGATCATGGCCACACGCTCGTCGCCATACTTCCTGGTCACATAATCGATGACTTCCGAACGGCGCCGATCGTCGAAGTCGACGTCGAAGTCGGGCATGGACACACGGTCAGGGTTGAGGAACCGTTCGAAGATCAGGCCGTGCCGCAGCGGGTCCAGGTCCGTGATGCGCATGGCGTAGGCCACCATGGAACCGGCACCCGAACCACGGCCGGGACCCACGCGGATTCCGTTGTTCTTGGCCCAGTTGATGAAGTCGGCAACCACCAGGAAGTAACCCGGGAAGCCCATGGACGTGATGACTTCGAGCTCGTAGTCGGCCTGCTTGCGGACGTTGTCCGGAATACCTTGCGGGTACCGGTATGCAAGCCCCTTGTCCACTTCCTTCACCAGCCAGGACGTCTCGTCTTCGCCCGGCGGGCAGGGGAACCGCGGCATGAAGTTGGCGTCCGTGTTGAAGGACACCTCGCACCGCTCGGCGATCAGAAGGGTGTTGTCGCACGCATCGGGGTGGTCGCGGAAGAGCTCGCGCATTTCCTGCGGCGACTTCAGGTAGTAGCCGCTCCCGGAAAAAGCGAACCTGGAGCCGCCGTTGTCATAAGTGGGCTCAAGGAGTGTGGAACCTGACTGGATGGCGAGCAGTGCCTCGTGGGCCTTGGCATCATGCTCGTGCGTGTAGTGAAGGTCGTTGGTGGCAACCAGCGGGAGGTTCAGGTCCTTGGCCAGGCGGAGGAGGTCACCGGTGACCCGCCGTTCGATGTCCAGGCCATGGTCCATCAGCTCGCAAAAGTAGTTCTCGGCCCCGAAAATGTCACGGAACTCTGCGGCGGCCTCAACCGCTTCACGGTACTGGCCCAGGCGCAGGCGGGTCTGGACTTCACCTGACGGGCAACCCGTCGTGGCAATGAGTCCTTCGGAATAGGTGTTCAGGAGTTCGCGATCCAGCCGCGGCCACTTGCCGAACACGGAATCCAGCGAGGCGATGGAGGAGGCCCGGAACAAGTTCCGCATGCCCACGTTGTTGTAGCTCAGCAGGGTCATGTGCGTATAGGAGCCACCACCGGAGACATCGTCCTTGCGCTGGCTCTCCTCGCCCCAACGGACGCGTTCCTTGTCCCCGCGCGCAGTTCCCGGTGTCACATAAGCTTCAACGCCGATGATCGGCTTAATGCCCTTGTCCGTGGCTTTGCGCCAAAAATCGAAGGCCCCGAAGAGGTAACCGTGGTCCGTCGTCGCCAGGGCAGGCATGCCCAACCGTTCCGTTTCATCGAACAGCTCACCCAGCCGGGCTGCTCCATCCAGCATGGAGTATTCGGTATGGGTATGCAGGTGGACGAACGAATCATTGCTGGAAGTCACCCGGACAGTCTACCGTCCAAGCACGGAGATCACCCGGAGGTACGGCCGGACCGGGCGGGCAGCCTGATGCTCAGGCAGCACCGCTGGCCAGAAGTTCCAGGGCGTATTGCAGGTCCGCGGGATAGTCGCTGGTAACCACTGTCCATTCCCCCGTGCGGGGATGCGTGAAACCCAATTGACGCGCGTGCAGCCATTGCCTGGTCAGGCCAAGGGTGGCAGCCAGCCGCGGATCTGCTCCGTAGGTGAGGTCGCCCGCGCAAGGATGCCGGAGAGCGGAAAAGTGCACGCGGATCTGGTGGGTCCGGCCCGTTTCCAGGTGGACTTCCACCAGCGTGGCTTTGCCGAACGCTTCAAGCACCTCGTAATGGGTCACGGAGGGCCGTCCATCCTCCACCACGGCAAAACGCCAATCGTGCCCCGGGTGCCGGCCGATCGGAGCATCGATGGTCCCTTCAAGCGGATCCGGAAGACCCTGGACCACGGCGTGATAGACCTTGTCCACGGTCCGTTCCTTGAAGGCACGCTTCAGCAGCGTGTAGGCGTGCTCTGTCTTGGCGACGACCATGACGCCGGAAGTACCGACGTCGAGCCTGTGAACGATGCCCGCCCGTTCCGGTGCCCCCGACGTGGAAATCCGATAGCCGGCGCCGGCCAGTCCCCCTACCACTGTGGGGCCCACCCACCCGGGTGAGGGGTGCGCAGCAACCCCCACCGGCTTGTCGATGACGACGAAATCGTCGTCATCCAGCAGGATCTTCAGGCCTTCCACAACTTCCTCCACCACTTCCAGGGGATCCCGACGCTCCGGAACCACTACATCCAGCACGGCACCGGCAACCAGCTTGGCGGACTTGCCCAGCGCCGTTCCGCCGCTGGAGACATGCCCCTCGGCAATCAGGAGGGCGGCGGCGGACCGGGAAATATCCAACAACCTTGCCAAGCCGGCGTCCGCCCGGGCGCCCGCCAGCTCTTCCGGTACAACCACCGAGTCACTCACCGGCAGGTTCCCCCGTCCCACCCTTGGCGGGCTTTGGCTCGGCAACGTGCCGCTTGCCATCCATGCCGATGCCCCGCAGGGTCAGGAGGCAGATAATCACCACTCCGGAGACCACCGCGGAGTCGGCAATATTGAAGATCGCAAAATTCGGCAGTTGGATGAAGTCCACCACGTGGCCCATGGCGAACGACGGTTCACGGAAGAGGCGGTCGGTGAGGTTCCCCAACGCGCCGCCAAGGAGCAGTCCGAGGGACAGCGCCCACCACGCCGAGCCCAGCTTGCGAAGCTGGAACAGGATGGCCACGGACACCGCGGCCATGACGATCGTGAAGATCCAGGTGACGTGCTCGCCAATGGAGAAGGCGGCTCCCGAGTTCCTGATGTAGTACCAGTGCAGGAGGGGCGGAAGCACGGGAATCCGCTCGCCTTCGGTCATGGTGCTGGTGACCCAGAGCTTGGTGAGCTGGTCGAAGGTGTAGGCAAACACGGCAAAGCCCGCAAAGAGCCAGAGCATGGCGGGGCGCCACTTGCGCTGGACAGGAGGAGCCGGCTGGGATGCGCCGTCAGTGATGTCGTCGGTCATAAGGCTTTCATTCGTGAACCATGCGGGAGCTGCCAAGGCCTTAACAGCAAAAGCCGGTGGCCGAGGAGTCCTCAGCCACCGGCTTTCAGAATACTTGCTAAACGTCAGCGGTAGCTTCGCCAACCTCGGGGGCGGCAACGGAACCACGGGCGTCGAGGTCGCGCAACTGGCCCTCGATGTAAGCCTTCAGGCGGGAGCGGTAGTCGCGCTCGAAGCCACGGAGCTGCTCAACCTTGCGTTCAAGGACAGAACGCTGCTGCTCGAGGGCACCGAGGATCTTGCGGGACTTCTCCTGTGCATCGTTGACCAAGCTGGAGGCCTCGATCTGGGCCTCGGCAATGATCTTGTCCTTCTGCTGGGCACCGTCCGCCACGTGCTTGTCGTGCATCTGCTGTGCCATGGCCAGCAGGCCTGCAGCAGACTCGGCCGAGGCCGTGTGGGTGTTGGCGGCGGGAGCCGGGGCCTTGGCAGCTTCAGCGGCCGCAGCGGCGGCGGCGGCCTGCTCTGCTTCCTTCTTCTTGGCGGCTTCGGCAGCCTTGGCTTCCGCTTCAGCCTTGGCTTCTGCTTCCTTGTCCGCCTTGGCCGGAGCCGGAACCTTCTCGACGACCGGGGCCGCTGCAGTTGCCGCAGGCGTGGCCGAACCAGCTTCGCCGAGCTTCTTGCGGAGCTCGTCGTTCTCCTGGTTCAGGCGACGCAGTTCAACCACGATCTCGTCGAGGAAGTCATCCACCTCGTCCTGGTCGTAGCCTTCGCGGAACTTAGTCGGCTGAAAGCGCTTGTTGACAACGTCTTCTGGCGTCAAAGCCATCTGGTCACCTCGTTGGTCTAGTTAGTCAGTAGGCCTTCCGGCCGTTCAAAACTACGGTACCTAAATATCATCTTGTTCCTCCAATTCAACACCATCGTGTTGATTTGGCGAATTTACGGGCCTCGTCCATTAGGACATACGGCTCCGCTCCCTGCTAAGCGAGGCCGTTGGTCACCGCCATGGCGATGCTAACGGCAATTATCAGGATCAGGAACCCCAGGTCCAGCGAGATTCCGCCCAGTTGCAAGGGAGGGATGAGCCTCCTCAAGCGCTTCAGTGGCGGATCCGTCACTGAATACACCACGTGCGCTGTTACCAAAGCCACACCACGGGGCCGCCACTGACGGGCGAACATCTGCACCCATTCAAAGATCAACCTGATGATCAGAGCAATGAAAAACAGCAACAACACAATATAGATAAGGCCGAAAACAATGCCCACGAGTTAGCTCAGATCTCCCACTTGTTCCGGAATGCCGATCGGTCCCTACTATTGCAACACAGATGCCAGGCGGGATGACCCGCCTGGCATCTAAAAATAAAGATCGTTCTCAGCTCTGGTTGAAGAAGCTCGCCTGCGATTCGCTGGCCTTCTTGTCATCGCCGATGACTTCCACATACGACGGCGAGAGGAGGAACACCTTGTTGGTGACCCGCTCGATGCTGCCGTGCAGGCCAAACACCAGGCCAGCGGAGAAGTCGACCAGCCGTTTGGCGTCCGCCTCCCCCATGTCAGTGACGTTCATGATGACGGGGATGCCGTCCCTGAAGCTCTCACCAATGAGCTTGGCGTCATTGTAGGAACGGGGATGGACGGTGGTGATCTGCCTCAAGCCGGAGGCATCTTCGCGGCTGGAGGCCGCACGCTTGATGGGTGTCACGGGTGCGCGGTATTCCTCTTCGGCGTCAACTGTGGGCATTTCACGGACAACTTCCCGGACCGGGGCAGGAGCTCGGCGCTCTTCCCGTTCCTGCGGCTGGGGGCGTTCTTCTTCGTGGTGCGCGACGGCCTGCTCAGATTCGTAGTGTTCATCGCCGTCGGCGAGCCCAAGATAGATCATTGTCTTGCGCAGAGCGCCAGCCATGTTGCACTCCTATCGTTTCTGCAGTAGGCGGGCCGCCATGACCTGACGTAGTTGGAACCCCGGCCCGTCATTCCAATACTTTGACGCTACCCCACGGCTGGACGTGAACCGAGAATATCGGAGCCTATTCTCAGGTGTGTCGCTCCGAATTTGATGGCGGATTCCAGATCCTGGCTCATCCCCGCCGAGATCGCCGCCGCGTCCGGATGCTGGACCCTCAGCTGGGCCGAGACCGCCGCCAACCTTTCGAAGGCCGATTCGGGTTCCGCCCCCAGGGGTGCGACAGCCATCAGGCCGGCGAGCCTCAGCCCCGCGGACCGGCCAATGGCTTCCGCGATGGCCTCCACGTCGCTTGGCCGCGCGCCACCACGGTGGGCTCCGGCGTCGTCCTCAAGGCTGACTTGGATAAAGCACTCAAGGTCAGCCCGACCGGTAGCCTCCCGCTCCCTGGCAACCGCTTTTTCGAGGGCGGACACCAACTGGATCCGGTCAATGGACTGGACGGAGCTTGCGTACTTGGCGACCGACTTGGCTTTATTGCTTTGGAGTTGGCCAATAAAATGCCAGTCAAGGTCCAGGTCAGTCAACTCCGCGGCCTTGGCAGAAGCTTCCTGGTCCCGGTTCTCGCCAACATCCCGGACGCCCAGCGCCGCCAGCCTCCGGACATCCGCCGCCGGATGGAACTTGGTGACCACAATCAACCGGGGCCGGTCTGTGCGTCCGGCTGCGGCGGTGGCTGCATCAATCCGTTGCGCCACCGACTCCAGGCGCCGGGCGAGGACCAAACTGCGGTCGTCAGACGCGGAAGGTGGAACAGCGGCGGCGGGTTCAAAGCTTGTCATGCGTCCACACCAAACCTGCGAATCGACCGGTTCGGGAATCCCGCCGGTATGAGAAGAGGGCCTCGTTCTCCAAAGTGCACCCGCCCGAGTACCTGACCACCACTCCAAGGTCCGCCAATTGCGCCCGGACAGCAGCAGGAAGGTCCAGGGCAGGGGTCCCCCAGGACGTCTCCGACCAACTTGCCGGCGCAAGCCGCCCAACGTCGGCGCGGAGGTCCTCCGGGACTTCGTAGCATTTCCCACAAATCGACGGCCCCAACCAGGCTTCGATGGCGCGGGCACCGTTGCGGCGCATGTGCTCGACAGTGGCAGGCACAACGGCCGCGGCAACCCCGGGTCGACCCGCGTGGGCAACAGCAAGCACAGGATCATGCGAGTCCGACTCACCCAGGAGAACGACCGGTACGCAGTCGGCAACCATGACCGCCAAAGGCTGTGCCGGCCCAGTCCCGGCTACCGATACCATGGCATCGGCCGTGGGGCCGGGACCATAGCCGGAAACCACGGCGACGTGGTTCCCGTGCACCTGGTTCATGTACTGGAAGCGCGGTCCGCCCGGATTGGCTGCTGCCTCCAGGCGGATCCGACGCTCTTCCACGTCTCCCGGGTCATCCCCTACATGGAGCGCCAGGTTCCCGGCACCCATGTCCGTGAAGGCGACGGAGACACCGGGACGTACTTCATTGCGCCACCAAAACACCTGGCGTTGACTCCCGATGCTTACTTAAGGAAGTCGGGAACGTCGAGGTCGTCCGAACGGTTGCCGGACAGATCCGGTTCGACGACGGCCGGAAGGTCCACGTCGAAGCCCGAGTCGGCAGGCAAGGCCGCGGGACGCTGCTGTCCCCAGTTGCTGAGGCTCGCAGCGCCGACTCCGGCCGTGGCGTGCTGCGGTGCTGCCGCGCTGGCCGGGGCCGCCGAAGGTGCAGCCGGACGGTCGGCCTGAACCGGGTTTTGCGCGGGCCGCGACTGGTCCATGGACGGCGACGTCGCCTTCACGTCGTCAAAGCCTGCAGCAATGACCGTAACCCGGGCTTCGTCGCCCAGGGCGTCGTCGATCACGGCACCGAAGATGATGTTGGCTTCCGGGTGGGCCACTTCCTGGACCAACCGGGCGGCCTCGTTGATTTCGAACAGACCAAGGTCCGAGCCGCCCTGGATGGACAGCAGGACACCGTGGGCACCGTCGATGGAGGCCTCCAGGAGCGGCGAGGCGATGGCAAGCTCCGCTGCCTTGACTGCCCGGTCTTCGCCGCGGGCGGAGCCAATGCCCATGAGGGCCGATCCCGCACCCTGCATCACGGACTTCACGTCGGCGAAGTCAAGGTTGATCAGGCCGGGAGTCGTGATGAGGTCAGTGATGCCCTGTACACCCGAAAGGAGCACTTGGTCAGCCGAGCGGAAAGCGTCCAGGACGGAGACGTTACGGTCGCTGATGGAGAGGAGCCGGTCGTTGGGGATGACGATCAGGGTGTCGACTTCATCGCGCAACGCATCGATGCCGGCCTCGGCGGAACCTGCGCGGCGCCGGCCTTCGAAGGTGAACGGACGGGTTACCACGCCGATGGTCAGGGCGCCAAGCGAGCGGGCGATGCGGGCAACCACGGGGGCGCCGCCAGTGCCGGTCCCACCGCCTTCGCCCGCCGTGACGAAGACCATGTCTGCGCCGCGAAGGACCTCCTCGATCTCGTCGGCGTGATCCTCGGCGGCCTGCTTGCCAACCTCCGGGTTGGCACCTGCGCCGAGGCCACGGGTGAGTTCGCGTCCAACGTCAAGCTTGACGTCGGCATCGCTCATGAGCAGCGCCTGCGCGTCAGTGTTGATGGCGATGAACTCGACCCCGCGAAGGCCCACTTCGATCATCCGGTTGACTGCATTCACGCCACCGCCGCCGATGCCGACGACCTTGATGACGGCCAAGTAATTCTGCGGTGCTGCCACGTTTCGTGCCCCTTGCTTGTGTCCTATTGCGAAACTGATCGAGTCCAACGTGAATCCTTGGACCTTAACCCTCTAGTTGAAGGTTATAGTTATGTCAAGTAACTCTACAGCGACGGTATTTGCTCTGCTTCACTCATGCAATGACCGCTTGCGCGTGTCGCTTGATTGAGCAGAAATAAGGCCCATCTCCGCCGGCCGGGTTACCTTGTGAAACAGCTATTTTGTGAACGGATGCCGCGGCACGCTGACGTCGTAGACGCTCACGGCCACCTTGGGATCGGGCGGCATCTTCAACAATGCCTCAAGCGCCTTCGCCTTCAGTTCCCTGTCCTCGGCATTGCCCCACACTACCGTCTTTCCGTCCACCAATTTTAGCTCCACCGCGTCCGGCGAAGCAGCCGATGCCGTGGACATTTTGGCCAACACATCCGCCGGCAAGGTGTTCAGGACGGCAGCGATCGACTTAAAGAGTGCGGTGTTGCCGGCTCCGGCACCCGCGTCAATCAGGGGCAACGCGACGGCGGACTGGTCCTGCGTGGCTCCGAGCTGCACGCCATCCACGTCGACCATGACGAAAGAGTCCCCTTGTTTCAACAACGCCACCGGTACACGCTCCTCCACATGCACCAGGAGTTCGGACGGAGGCCGGGCCTCGATGGTGGCCGAGCGCACCTGCACCAACGGCTTGAGCAATTCACCCACTTCCTGCTCCGTCACCTGGGGAAGCGGTTTGCCCTGGACCTTGGCCAGTGCAGTCCGGACCGCATCCGGCGTCAGGAGCTTGGTCCCGTCCACCGTGATGGTCCGGACCGCCAAGGCCGGCGAAAAGACAGCGCCGCCAACCACCAGGGCAACAACGGCCAGGACCCCCAGGAGGGTCCAGAGGACGTGGCGCCTGACCCGCCGTCGCTTCGGTTCCGGAAAGGCAATGACGTTGCCCGGGTCGGTCATCTCGCCGGATGCCGGGCTTGCCGCTTTGCCTCCGCGCTTGCTGCTCCGAACGGCCTTGCCCTTCGGGGAGGTCTTCGGGGCCGGCGCGGCTCTTCCGGTGGCAGCACTCACCGCAGGCTCCACGGCGCGCTCGGCACTGATGACGCCCGGGTCCTGCCGCCCGGTAGCCGGAGATCCCGGTGCAGCGCGCTGGGCGTCGCTTCCGGGTTTGAAGGTTGGCCTGCGGGTACTAGCCATCCAGTGCCTCCACGATTGCGGGTCCGTAGGCGGTAACGTCCCCCGCCCCTACGGTGAGGACAACGTCCCCGTCCCTCGCGCCCGAAACGAGGGCAGAGACGGCATCGGCCGCCGACACCAGGCAGCCGCGCGAGAGCTTGTCCGCGATGAGCGCGCTCGTCACACCGGGAATCGGATCTTCGCGGGCAGGGTAGATGTCCAGCACCAGGGCGGTGTCCGCCAGGTCCAGGGCTCCGGCAAACTCGGCGGCGAATTCCCGGGTCCTGGAGAACAAATGCGGTTGGAAGAGGACGTGCACTTTGTTGTCACCGGCTACCGACTTTGCAGCCGAGAGGGCCGCGCGGACCTCGGTGGGGTGGTGTGCATAGTCATCGTAGACCCGCACTCCCCTGCCCTCTCCTTTGAATTCGAAGCGCCGCGAGGCACCCGTGAAGTGTCCCAAGGCAGCGGCAGCTGCGACCGGATCCACGCCCAGTTCGAGCGCAACGCCAAAGGCTGCGGCCGCATTCAGGGCATTGTGCCGGCCAGGCACCTGCAGGTGCACTGCGTGGCTGGCACCGTCGACGGCGATCGAAACGTTTCCGGTTCCGTCGTCTTCAAGGCGGATACCGGCGTTGTTCGTGGTTCCGTAGGTGAGTACCCGGGTGGTTCCGCTGGCGGCGGTACGTTCGGCAAGTGCCCTGGCGCCGGCATCGTCCGCGCAGGCCAGCAGGAGGCCTTCCCGTGGCAAGAGCGCGGCAAAGGCGTCGAAGGACGCAAAGACAGCCTCCGCCGTTCCGTAGTGGTCCAGGTGGTCCGCCTCGACGTTGGTCACGACGGCGATCAGGGGGCGATAGTTCAGGAAGGAACCATCCGATTCATCGGCCTCGGCCACGAAGATGTCCGAAGAACCACGGGCGGCGTTGACCCCGAGGGACGGCACGTTCGCGCCGATGGCAAACGTGGGATCGAAACCAGCTTCCTTCAGCAGCACGGCAACCATGGAGGTGGTTGTCGATTTTCCGTGGGTTCCTGCGACAGTGACCACCTTGTGGCCCGCCATGGTGGCAGCCAGCGCTTCCGAACGGTGGAGGACGGGAAGGCCTGCCTGCCGGGCAGCGGCGAGCTCCGCGTTGTCGTCGCGGATCGCGGAGCCGGCTACGACTGTCTGGGCATCTCCCAGGTGGCCGGCGTCGTAGCCGACGTTGATGCGTGCACCCGCTGCCGCAAGGTCATGCATGACCGGGAGGTCCTTGGCATCGCTGCCGCTCACGGGCACGCCACTGGCCACCATGATCCGGGCCACGGCAGACATGCCTACCCCGCCTATCCCGATGAAATGGACACGGCCAAGGGACTCGAGTGCGTGGACAGAGTGGGTCATGCGGTTACCGCTTCCAGGACAAGATCAGCCATGCGCTGATCGGCGTTTCTAATACCAAGGTGCTCCGTGGTCCGGGCCATGGTTTCCAGGCGCTGCCGGTCGGACAACAGAGGCACCAGCCGGGTCTCCAACCAGTCGGGAGTCAGTGCTTTGTCCTCGACGAGGAGCGCACCGCCTGCTTCCACCAAAGCCGCAGCGTTCAAGGCCTGCTCCCCATTGCCGATCGGCAAGGGAACAAAGACAGCGGGTACTCCCACCGCAGCCACTTCGCTGACGGTCGCGGCTCCGGCACGCGCCAGGAGCACGTCAGCGGCGGCGTAGACATGCTCCATGCCATCCACGTACTCGACTTGCCGGTATCCCTCGGCGGCGAGCAGGCCGCCGTCGGCGTTGTGGATGGCCTTCCCTGTTCCGGTGATATGCAGCGTCTGGATTCCCGCCGCGGCGAGTGCGGGCAGGGCGGCCGCCACTGAACGGTTGATACTGGCCGCGCCCGACGATCCACCAGTAACGATGAGTGCCGGCCGGTCGGCATCCAAACCGAGCAATGCCTTGGCGGCAGGGGCCGCCGAGGCACGGTCCAATCCTGAAATGGCCCAGCGCATGGGCATGCCCACGTGGCGGGCGCCCCGCAGCTTGGTTCCGGCGAACGCCACGGCCACATGGTCGCTGAAACGGGCACCGACCCGGTTGGCGAGCCCGGCCTTCATGTTGGCCTCGTGGATCACGATCGGGATGCTGCGTTTGCGGGCGGCCAAGTACATGGGTGTGCACACATAACCGCCGACCCCCACAAGCACGTCCGCCTTCGCGTCGTCGAGTATTCGGCCGGCCTGCCCGACGGCACCGGACAACCGCCCGGGCAGCTTCAGCAAGTCAAGGGAGGGGCGTCGGGGAAACGGCACCCGGTCAATGGTGGCCAACTCGTAGCCCGCCGCCGGGATCAGCCTGGTTTCCATGCCCGACGGCGTCCCTACCGCCAGGATGGCCGCGTCCTCACGCTTGGCCTTGATGGCGTCCGCGATGGCAAGGAGCGGACTGATGTGTCCGGCTGTACCGCCACCGGCGAGGACGACGGACAACGGCCTGCTTGGCCGGGGCGAGTCAGGAGTCATGAAGTACGGGTACGCTTTCGTGCGGATTTGGGTGTTCGTCGTGGCAGGAGGCGGGGCCTCTGCTGCGGCGGTAACTGGCCCCGGGCCAAGGACAACACTACGCCCACGCCACACAGGGACATGACCAGCGCGGAGCCACCCGCGGAGATGAACGGCAGCGGGACTCCGATCACCGGAAGGAGCTGCGTGACCACCGCCATGTTCATGCTGGCCTGGCCGAGCAGCCACACCATGATGCCGCCCGCGAGCGTGCGCTGGAACGGGTCCGTCTGGCGCACCACCACGCGGAAGATCGCGACGCCCAGGATAGCGAAAAGGACCAGCACCACAATGGTGCCCACCAACCCCAGCTCTTCGCCGATGATGGCAAAAATAAAGTCGTTGTGTGCTTCGGGGAGCCAGTTGTACTTCTGCCGGCTCTGGCCCAGGCCCAGCCCTGTCCAACTGCCCTGCGCCAGTCCGTACATGCCGTTGGTGGATTGGTAGCTGAAGTCCGAGTCCGCCGTACAGGAGTCCCCCGCGACTCCCAGCCAAGCGGTCACGCGGCACATGCGGTTGGGGCTGATCACGGTCATCGCAGTGGCGCCGAGGGCACCGACGGCGCCCGCAATCGCCAGCATCCTGCCAGGAACGCCGCCGAAGTAGAGTCCAGCCGCGATGATGGCCATGACCACTATCGCCGTGCCGAGGTCATTGCCGATGAGGATCAAGCCCAGAACCAAACCGGCCCCCGGAACAACCGGGATGATGACGTGCAGCCAGCGGTCCAGGTACTTTTCCTTGCGCGCCAGAACCGCCGCGATCCACACGCAGAGCACCAGTTTGGAAATTTCCGAGGGCTGGATGCTGATGCCACCGATGTCCAGCCAGTTCTGGTTACCCAGGGCGCTGCGTCCAAACACCTGCACGGCGATCAGCAGGACCACGACAGCGCCGAGTCCCCACCAAGACAGCTTCTTCATCCAGCTCACGTTGGTCCGCGAAATGACGTACATGGCAACGAGCCCCACTACGCCGAACATCGCCTGCTTCAGGGCGTCGGCATACGGAGACTTGCCTTCCGAGATGGCTTCGACGCTGGAGGCCGACAACACCATCATCACGCCAATTGCCGTCAACGCCATGGCGCAGCCGAGAATGAGGTAATACGTGGAACTGTTGGGGGCCTTGCTCTTGCCTTCCAGGCCCTCCCAAAATTTCCGGAGGTGTCCGCGGAGTCCCTTGGGCTGATTGCCGGGAGCCCCGGGGGTCTTGGCTTTCCCGGTACCGCCGGCGTCGCCGCGGCTACGGGTGGGCGTGCTGACCATTGCTACTCCTCGGTGGTCTGTGCCTGCCCTTCCACGAGCTCGCGGACTGCCTGGATGAAAGCATCGCCACGGTGAGCGTAGGAAGAGAACTGATCCATGGAGGCTGCAGCAGGTGCCATGAGGACGGTGTCCCCCGGCTGTGCCACACCCGCTGCCGATGCCACGGCCTGGGCCATGATGGTCTCACCAAAAATCGGTGAGGCAGCTGCGGTCTCCACCTTTTCAGTTTCGCTCTTCGGTTGCGCTATTACGGGGACATTGGGTGCGTGTCGCCTGAGGGACCCCTCCAAGGCCTCGGTATCGATCCCGATGAGCACCACGGCCTTGAGCCGCGCAGCCTGTTCCTTCACGAGGTCGTCATAGTTGACTCCCTTGGACAGGCCACCGGCAATCCAGACCACGTTGTGGAAAGCGGAGAGGGCCGCAGCCGCGGCATGGGGGTTGGTGGCCTTGGAGTCGTTGATCCACAGGACGTCGTTGTGTTTGGCAACGGCCTGGATCCGGTGGGCACCTGGAAGGAAGTTGACCAGGCCTTGCTTGACCGCGGACGGCTCAACGCCGTAAGCACGGACCAGCGCGGCGGCCGCCAACGCATTGGCCACCATGTGGCGCGGAGCCACCGGGCCGAGGTCCGACATGGCAGCGAGTTCCGCGGCCGAGTCCTTCCGTTCCGGGATGAAGGCCCGGTCCACGAGAAGGCCCTCCACCACGCCCACCATGCTGATGGACGGCGTGTTGGTGGTGAAGGCGACCGCCCGGCACCCCTCCACGACGTCGGCATTCTCCACCATGCGCTCGGTTTCAATTTGCTCGGCGTTGTAGATGGCTGCAATCCGGGTGTTCTCATACACCTTGGCTTTGTCCGCAAGGTAGGACTCGTAGGAACCATGCCAATCCACATGGTCCTCGGCGACGTTGAGGCAAACACTGGCCACAGGTGAGAGGGAGTGGCTCCAGTGCAGCTGGAAACTGGACAGTTCCACGGCAAAGGCATCGTACTCCACGGGATCGCGCAGGGCGTCCAGAATTGGCGTGCCTACGTTCCCCACGGCGATGGCCTTGAGCCCCGCGGCCTGCAGCATGGACTCGGTCATTCCCACCGTGGTGGTTTTGCCGTTGGTTCCCGTGATCGCCAGCCAGTCCGCCGTTTTCCGGCCCTCGCGCACACGGAGGCGCCACGCCAGTTCCACATCGCCCCAGACCGGGATGTGTTTGCGTTTGGCTGCAGCCAACAAGGCTTGGTCGGGCCGCCATCCCGGAGAGGTGACGACGAGTTCGGGTTTTTCACCGTCGATCAACGGCAGGACGCCGACGGCGTCTTCGCCGAGGAGCACGTCCACGGCCCCCACGATCTTCAGGGTGTCGGCCTGTGCCTTGGCCTTCGCCGAAGTGGCGGCATCCACCACCACTACCCGGGCACCGAGTTCAATCAGCGTATCCGCCGCGGCGAATCCCGACACGCCGATGCCGGTAACTACGACGCGAAGTCCGCTCCAGGCCGAATCCCAGGTGGTGAGGTCCTTGAGCCTCTCGTTGTCCGCTTGCGTTGTTTCGGGGCCGTGGTTCACAGCAGCACCACCCATTCAGCGTAGAAAATACCCAGGCCTGCAGCGACGAACAGGCCGGCCAGGATCCAGAACCTGACCACCACCGTCACTTCCGCCCAGCCCTTGAGTTCAAAGTGGTGTTGCAGCGGTGCCATCTTGAAGACGCGTTTGCCACCGGACAACCTGAAGAAACCCACCTGGATGATCACGGACAGCGTGATCAGCACGAAGAGGCCGCCGATGAAAGCCAGGAGCAGTTCCGTCCGGGAAAGGATGGCGAAGCCGGCTACGGCACCACCGATCGCCAGTGAGCCGGTGTCCCCCATGAAGATCTTGGCGGGCGAGGTGTTCCACCACAGGAAACCCACCAGGGCCGCACTGAGGATCGCGGCAAGGAGGGCGAGGTCCATGGGGTCGCGCACCTGGTAGCACCCGCTCCCGGCTTCCCGGGGGGACCCGCAGGCCTGGTTGTTCTGCCAGATACCCATGATGGTATAGGCGCCAAAGACCATGATGGAGGCGCCCGCCGCGAGGCCATCGAGCCCATCGGTGAGGTTCACGCCGTTGGTAGCGGCGGTGATGATCAGGTTGGACCAGATGATGAAGAGGATTGCACCTACCACTGTCCCCGCAAAGGCAAGGTCCAGCCAGGGTATGTCGCGCACCAGTGAAATCTGGGTGGAGGCCGGCCGCAGCCCGTCTTCGTTCGGGAACTGAAGCACCAGGATCGCGAAGATGATGCCGACGGCGGCCTGCAGGATCAGCTTGGCCCGGGCGTTCAGTCCGAGGCTGCGTTTGTTGGAGATCTTGATGAAGTCGTCCAGGAATCCTACAAAACCCATGCCCACCATGAGGAACAGCAGAAGCAATCCCGAAGCGGACGGTCCCGGTGACCGCGGGTTCATCAACCACATGATGAGGTGCGTGACGAAGTAGCTCACCAGGACTGCCGCCACCACCACGGTGCCACCCATGGTGGGCGTACCGCGCTTTGTATGGTGCGAGGTGGGTCCGTCGTCGCGGATGAACTGGCCATAGCTCTTGGCCACGAGGAACCGGATGAAGAGGGGCGTGCCTATGAGGGCCACCAAAAGGGCGACGCCGGCGCCGATCAAAAGTGCAATCACAGCAGCTCGTTCCCTTCGCTTGCGGCTTTGTTCGCCGCGTCTTCCCCGGTGGGCTCGGCCCGTGGGGGTAATGCTATCCGATCGCCCAAGTGCCGCAGCCCAACGCCGTTGGAGGACTTGAACAGGACGAGGTCGCCGGGTTGGAGTTCCCGTTGCAGCAGTTCGTAGGCTTCATCCGCGGTTTCCGTGAACGAGCATTCGTCTCCCCAGGATCCTTCCTGGATGGCGGAGACGTACAGGGCGCGGGCTTCGCGGCCTACCACCACCAGACGGGAGATGTTCAGCCGGACTACCTGCGTGCCCACCGCTGTGTGCTCGCGGATGGAGTCCTCCCCCAACTCGAGCATGGCACCCAGGACCGCCCACGTACGGCGTCCCTGGCCCAAGTCAGCGAGCGTCCGCAGGGCGGCACGCATGGATTCCGGGTTGGCGTTGTAGGCGTCGTTGATGATGGTGACGCCATCGGGCCGTTCCGTCCGCTCCATCCGCCACCGGCTGGCAGCCGACTGTGAGCTGAGTGACGCCGCAATGTCAGCGGCAGGAATGCCCGCCGCAAATGCCGCGGACGCAGCGGCGAGGAGGTTGGTGATGTGGTGTCCACCGATGAGCTTGCTCCGCACCTCGACGGCCGGACCGCCGTCGGGCAGTACCAGCTGGAAGTCCGGGTGCCCCTCGGAATTCACCACCACGTTGCGGGCTTCCACTTCTTCCGTTGTGGCCGGCGAGGAGGTAAATCCGAGGACGTGGGCTGTGGTCCGTGAACGCATGGCGGCCACGCGGCCGTCGTCGAGGTTGATGACGGCAGTGCCGTTCCCGCCGAGCGCCTCGACCAGTTCCCCCTTGGTCTTGGCGATGTTGTCGACGCCGCCGAACTCGCCGGCGTGTGCGGTACCCACTACCAGCACCACCCCGATGTCCGGCTTCACCATGTCAGCGAGGTACTTGATGTGGCCCAGGCCCGTGGCCCCCATCTCGATGACCAGGAACCGCGTGTCTGCCGTTGCGGTGAAGACAGTGAGCGGAACGCCTACCTCTCCGTTATAGGAGCCTTGCGGAGCTACCGTGGGCCCGGCGTGGGACAGGATGCCGGCCAGAAGGTCCTTGGTGGTGGTTTTTCCAGCTGACCCGGTGATTCCGATGACCGTAAAGTCCTCACCGCGCCCGGCGCGTTCGGCCCGGATGCGGCAGACGGCTTCGGCAGCCAAGGCGCCCATGGCGAGCACGGCATCGTGAACCACGACGGCGGGGTACGGCGTGCCGTCGGGTCCGGTGACTTCGCGTTCGCCCAGGACCAGGACGGCGCCGCGCTCAAACGCCGCGTTGACGAAGTCGTGGCCGTCTGCGTGCTCTCCGGGCTTGGCAACATAGAGCGAACCCTGGGTTGCTTCCCTTGAATCGGTGACCACGGAAACGGGCACGATGTCCCCGCTTCCGGTCAAGCGGCCATGGGTGATGTCGGCGATCTCCGCCGCAGTAAATGCAATCATCTCGGTTTAGGACTCTATCCGCTGGTCCGTTGAAACGCTGAATCCCTTGGATGTCAAGGCGTTCCGCAGTTCCACCCTGTCGTCGAGCGCCAGGTTGACACCCTTCACCTCTTGCCAGACCTCATGTCCCCGGCCCGCGACGAGAATGGTGTCCCGGGCCGTGGCAAGATCCACTGCCCGCCGGATGGCGGCGTCGCGGGGGTAGGATTCGACGATCTCGCAGCTCAGGGCGTCTTTGTCCCGTGCTGCCTTGGCGCCGGCAAGGACCTCGGCGCGGATGGCCGCCGGGTCTTCGTCGTGGGGATCATCGTCGCTGATGATCACGATGTCAGCGAGTTGTGCCGCGATGGCGCCCATGGTGGGGCGCTTGCCCTGGTCGCGTTGTCCTGTGGCTCCAAACACCACGATCACCCGCGATCCTTCTTCCGCCGACCGTACTGCCTTCAGGGCGCGGGCCAAAGCATCGGGGTTGTGGGCAAAATCGACGACGGAAGCGGGCTCCGTTGCCACCAACTGCATGCGGCCCGGTACCGCCACGGTCAACGGATCCTGCTGGTCCAAGGCCTTTTGCAGGGTTTCCGTGTCCACTCCGGAAGCGGCGACCATGGCCGTGGCAAGGGCCGCGTTGGCCACGTTGAAATCGCCAGGGAGCCCCGTGTGGACCTGCAGGACACGGCCGTCGCGATGACGGAGCTCGAAGTCGCTCCCCAAGCCGCGGGCCTTCACGGACGAAACGCGCCAATCGGCGTCGAAGTCGTCCGAAGCCGCCGCGAGGGTGGTCACCGGGATGTCCGCCAACTCCGCGAGCCGGCGGCCCCACGCATCGTCCACCGTCACGACGGCCTGGCGTGCGCGAGCTGCGGTAAACAACTCGGCTTTGGTCCGGAAATACTCCTCCATGCTGCCGTGGAGGTCCAGGTGGTCCTGAGTGAGGTTGGTGAAGCCCGCCACGTCAAACATCACGCCATCCACCCGCTGATAGGAGATCGCATGCGACGAGACCTCCATGGAAGCGGCGTCGAGGCCCCTTTCACGCATGAGCGAAAGCAGGCCGTGGACGTCCGTGGACTCCGGTGTGGTCAGGAGGCTGGGGATGGGTTCCCCGCCCGCCAGGATCTCGATGGTGCCAATGAGGCCCGGGACCTTGCCCAAAGCCCGCAGCAACGAATTGATGAAATACGTCGTGGTGGTCTTGCCATTGGTGCCCGTGACGCCGAACAAGGTGGGGTGCCCGCCCTCGTCCGGCTGGCTGCGGTAAATCAGGGCGGCCAAACGTCCGACGGCGGCCCTCGGCTGGTCGACCACCAGGACAGGAACGGGCTGCTCGCCCGCCAGCGCGAGTTGGCGCGCACCGGCGTCGTCCGTCACCACCGCAACAGCACCTGCTTGAACCGCCTGGTCCACGAAGTCGGCACCATGGCGGCTGGCCCCCGGGAGCGCCATGTACAGGTCTCCCGCTTCGATCGCACGGGAGTTCAGGGATATGCCTGTCACTCCCCCACCTTCGGTGGCCTCCGGCGCCGTGATACCAAGAGCTTCGGCAATGACCTCGAGGGGCACGGAAGCAACGGATGCGGGGCGGAACGCGGACCCGGCCTCCGGCGTGGCGGTGGAAGCTGCCTCATTTTGCTCTGACACGTGGTTCTCCATTGGTGCTCAGTGGAACGACCGGCCGGCTGCCAAGGGCACTGGACCGGTCGTGCTGGATCGAAACTTGGGGCCGAAACAGGCGCCCAAGAAGCTTACTTGACGAACTGCGGCAAGTGCGCGGGCGTTCCTGTGGACGGAGCCACGTTGTAGGTCCTCAGCACCTGCGACATGACGGACCGGAAGACCGGCCCGTTGGTGATGCCGTAGATGCTGCCCTTGGGGCGTTGGAGGACAACCTCCACGATGAACCGTGGGTCATCCATGGGAGCCATGCCTACCATCGAGGCCGTATAGCCATCAAAGCCCGGCAGTCCGTCCTCGCGCGGCGCCTGCGACGTTCCCGTCTTGGCTCCCACGCGGTAGCCATCGATCGCTGCGTCCTTGATCTGGCCCTCGGTGACTGCGCTCTCGAGGATGTCCCGGACCTGTTGCGCCGTTTCCTTGGTCACAACTTGCCGTGTGTCCTTGGCGGGAACCTTCTGTTCCACTCCGTCCGGGCTGACATAGCTGTCAATGAGCCGTGGCTGCAGCATCACGCCGTTGTTGGCGATGCTTTGGTACGCGCGGACCGTTTGGAGCGTCGATTGCGAGACGCCCTGGCCGAAGAGCACCGTGTACTGCTGGCGATCGTCCCACTGCTCCGGTTTGGCAAGGATACCCGTGGCCTCGGCGGGCAAGCCGATGTCCGTTTGTTCACCGATGCCGAACTTCTTCAGCCAGTCGTATCTCTGTTCCTTGCTCAGCCTGCTGCCGGCCATGACGGTGCCGGTATTCATGGACCAGCCAAGGATGCCGGCCAGCGTCCGTTCCTCGGTGCCGTGTTCGAAAGCGTCCGTGAAGGTTTGCCCATCTATCGTGTAGGACGGCGGGATGGTGAAGTGGTCCAGCGGATTGGATTTGCCTTCCTCGATCACGGCCGCCGCAGTAATCATCTTCTCCACCGAGCCCGGCTCGTAGGCCGCCGTCACGGCGCGCACGCCGCGGTCCTTGGCATCCACCTTGCCGGGGTCGTTGGGATCCGGTGCGTTCGTGTCCGCCAGGGCGATCAGGTTGCCGGTCTTGGTGTCCATCACCACAATCACGCCCCACTCGGCATTGAGCTTGTTGACCTGGCTTTGGATGGCCTGCTGGGCGAAGTACTGGATATCCGTGTTGATGGTCAGCTTGACGTCACTGCCATCCACCGCGGGTGTCAATTCGTCCGTGGCAACGGGGATGCGCAGGCCGTCAGCGCCGATCTCAAAGACGCGTTTGCCTTCCGTGCCCCGCAGCACCTCGTCCTGGGTCTGCTCAATGCCGGCCTGGCCCGTGGTTCCGTCCTGGAGGAAACCGACCACCCCACCCGCCACGCTTCCGTTGGGGTACACGCGTTTGCTGACGCCTTCCGCGGCAACACCCGGAACGTGGAGCTTGGAAATCCTGTCCTCGAGTTCTGGTTTGACGTCCTTGGCAACAACGAAGTATTTCTTGTCGCCCGTCACTGACTCGCGGACCTTTGCCGCATCGGTGCCAAGCAAGGTGGCCAATTCCGTGATCCCCTGGTCCCGGGAGATGGTCTCTACGGCCTCAGTCTGCTGGTTGTACCTCTTGAACTCGGTGGTTGCCGTGTTCAGGACCTGGTCCACCACGATGTTGTAGCGGATGACGCTGCTGGCCAGAACGGTCCCGTTGGCATCGACGATCTTCCCACGCTCTGCAGGCAGCACCTGGGGCGTCAGCCGGTTGGCGAGGGCAGCCTCGGCCATACCGCCCACGTCCAGGCCCTGGACCATAAACAGCTTGCCACCCACCACCAGCAGCAAGGTGAGCATGATGCCCAAACCAACCCGCAGGCGTTTCCTCGCCGCCGGCACTTTCGTCTTCTTCGATTTGCCGGGGTTTTGCGCCACGTTGATTCCTTGCTGCTGGCCTTGGCTCAGTGGTCGGTTTGTTTACTGCCCTGGAGTCTTCTGCTGGGGAGCCGGGACGGACCCGCCGTGCAGTTCAGCCGGCGCAACCGTTCCGGTTGCCGGTGCTGCCGGAGTTGTTGCCTGCGCCGGGTTTTCCGGGGCTGCGGGGGTTGCCGGCTTGAGGTTCTCCAACGGATCCTTGGTTGTCACCGACGGAACCACGTCGAGCTGTCCGGCAATCGCCGGAGGGGCAATGAGGGCCGAGGGATTGTCTCCCTTCACGGCCGGCGTTGCCTTTCCGGTGACCGTCATGGTGTTGACATCAATCTGGCCCTTGACGGTGGACTGTACCATTCCCAATTCTGCCGCTTTCGCTGCCAGATTCTGCGGAGCCTCGTAGTTCTGCTTCTTCTGTGTCAGATCCTGGTTTTCCTTGGTGAGCGTTGCGGCTTCAGCCTTCAACTGCACCAAGCGGTACTGGGCAGTGGACACGGAAATGTTCAGTACCAGCACGGTCAAAAGGGCAGCCGCCAAGGCAACCAGGCAAAGCACAACAACGGGCGTTCGACGTTTCCGGGGCGCGTTGCGGACCACCGAGAGTGGCGTCCGTTGCTTGCGTCCCTCCCCAGGCTTTCCCGCCGGGAACGGAAGTGCCCGGGCCGTGTTGCCCACCGTGGAGGGCAATGACTTCGCTGCGGCGTTGCTCATACGGCTCTCCTTGGCTTGATGCGCTCCACGGCCCGCAACCGGGCTGACGCCGCGCGTGGGTTCTCGGCAATTTCTTCTGCGGTTGGCACCTCGGTGCCCTTGGTCAGTGTCTTCAACTCGGGCTTGTGTTCTTCCAGTTCAACGGGGAAGCCCAAGGGTGCCGAAGATTTGGATCCTGCCTGGAAGACGGACTTGACGATCTTGTCTTCCAGGGAGTGGTAGGACATGACCACCACCCGACCGCCCAGGGCCGTGGAAGCCACGGCGGCAGGGACCGCGCGTTCCAGAACGTCCAATTCCTCATTGACTTCGATCCGCAGGGCCTGGAACGTACGTTTGGCAGGGTGCCCGCCGCTCTTTGCAGCCGCTGCGGGAACCACGGCCCGGATCTGTTCCACGAGTTCCCCCGTGGTAGCGAACGGCTTCTGCGCACGGGCGCTGACAATCCTGTTGGCGATTCGGCCGGCGAACTTCTCCTCGCCCCACTTGCGGATGATCCGCACCAGGTCTTCTTCGCTGTATTCATTGACCACATCGGCGGCCGTCTGTCCGCGGCTCGTGTCCATCCGCATGTCCAGCGGGGCATCGTAGGAGTACGCGAAGCCACGTTCGCGCTCATCAAGCTGCAGGGAGGACACACCCAGGTCCATCAGGATGCCATGCACCTCGTCGATCCCGAGATCCGCCAGGACCTCTTCGATCTCGTCATACACGGCGTGGACCAGGTCGGTCCGACCTGCGAAAGGCTCCAAGCGCGCACCAGCCAACGCCAGCGCTTCCTCGTCGCGGTCAATGCCCACGAGGTGCAGGTCCGGGAATCTTTGCAGCATGGCCTCGGAGTGTCCGCCCATGCCCAGCGTTGCATCGATGGCCACGGGCGTTTGGCCGCGCTTCCGGGCAGCCTCGAAGCCTGGAGCGAGGAGATTGATGCAGCGGTCTTTAAGGACGGGTACGTGGCGTTCCGATGTGGGCTTTGCCGCGTCTTGCTCCTCCACGCTGCCTCCTCTTTCCTCATTGGCCCTGCTGGTGGTTCTTGAACCGGATCCCCATCCGCGCCTATCGCCCCGCCGGCCTGGCTCCGGGGAAGGTGAGCCAGGAAAACGGATCGATGGGCGGCTGGAGATCCCATCCAAGAACCGGTACTGCCTGTTCTGTCGGGCTAGAAGAACCCGGGCAGATTGTCATCGTCGGTCTCCGAGAAGGCGGCTTCCTTCTCGGCGAGGTACTCCTCCCAAGCTTCGGCATCCCAGATCTCAGCGCGGGTACCGGCGCCGATGACTGCCAGTTCCCTGCCGAGCCCTGCGTAAGACCGGAGCGCCGGCGGAATCGTCACGCGCCCCTGCTTGTCAGGTACCTCGTCAGAGGCTCCAGACAGAAAAACCCGAATGTAGTCGCGTGCCTGCTTGGAGGACAGTGGAGCCTCCCGCATCGACTCGTGAATGCGTTCGAATTCTTTCTGGCTGAAGACGTAAATGCAGCGCTCCTGGCCCCTTGTAAGAACCAAGCCCTCAGCCAGTTCCTCGCGGAACTTGGCGGGAAGTATGATCCGGCCCTTCTCATCGAGACGCGGCGAATGGGTGCCCAGAAACACCGGCCCACCGCCCCTCAATCAAGGTGCCCGCACATACCCAGCCCTGCCATTACCCTCTTATGCGCTCCACTTTACTCCACAACGCACCACAGTCAACGCACGCCGCGGCGTTTCTCCACCATTGAGATTCCCGAAGGCCGGAATGACGCGGAATTCGGGGCGTGGTGGGAAGTGGAGGGTTCAGGGAAGCCGCGGCGGATTCGCCTCCCCTTGTCCTACGTCGGAAAGGTCCCGCGGGCGGAATCGCGCCAGGAATCAGCCCGACGGGAGGGAAATGGAGGGAAATCCGGAAAGGGGTGGAAAGTGGAGGGGCGGAAGCGCCCCGCGCCCGTTAAACACGAAAAGACCCTGTTCGGGTCTTATGGCGGACGCTGTTGTGGCGCTCCTTTCGGGGGCGCCACACGTCAAACTCTTGGTTTGGTAAAAGACCGGCCACTGGTGCCGGGCGTCATTTCACGCCAGAACGCTCAGTTGTCGTCGCGGCGACGCTCGTCCCAGCGCTCTTCCAGGCTGCTCATGAAGGAACTCTTGGACTTGGCCTTGCCGGGCTTGCCCTTGCGTCCCTTACCGAAGGCGGCTCCACGCAGCGTTGCGAAGTAGACGCCCGCGCCCATCACCACGAAACCGAGGACGCCCACAAATATCTGCTGGAGTGAAACTCCCACAAGCAAGAGAAGAATGCCCGCAATGGCACCCAGCACACCGATGATGACGTGTCGGGTGGACCAACTGCGAATGGGATCAGACCCCATGGTGTTGGCAAACTTCGGATCGTCCTCGTGAAGCTGCTTCTCGAGTTGCTCCAGCAGCTTCTGTTCGTGCTCCGAGAGGGGCATCCCGACCTCCTTAAGTCAGCCAGCGTCTGGACGGACCGCGGCCTTTGCGTCTGTTTCCAGAACGAACGGATCCGAGAATTGGTTCCCCATGAATTCCTGCGAAGGTAAGCAGGCTTCCCGGGGCCGATAGCTCAGGAAACAGCAGTCCAGACGATCTAAATATCTGTACTCCTTAGGATAGTTTGTCCAGCGCCGTTCTGAAAGACGGGCAAACAGCTCGAATGGAGCCCCGAGCCGCGGCTCAGGGCTCCTCGGGAGGCTTGCCGGGCTCCAGTAACCGCGCCGGAAGGAGTGTCTTGGAACCAAACCGCTCGGCAACCCGGTCCAGTGCCTGCTCGGCCGCCCTCCAATTGTCGTCCCGGCGATCAAAACTGAGCTGCATGGACGTTTGGCCGGCAGCCTCCAACTGCTCCGCGCGGACGCCCACCAGCCTGACACTCAGTGGACGTGTCCCCAGCGAGTCCAGGAGCTGGACAGCCACCTGGTAAATGAGCTGGGCGCTGTCCATGGGAGTCTGCACGGTCCTGCTGCGGGTCACAGTGGAGAAGTCCGAATAACGCAGTTTCAGGGCCACCGTACGTGTCAGCATTCCGGCGCTCCGCAGCCGTCCGGCGACACGGTGCGACAACCTGAGCAACTCCCTGTTAAGCAGTGAAGGATCCGCCGTGTCCGTGGTGAAGGTCTCCTCGGCTCCGATGCTCTTTTCAAGCCGGGTAGGAGTCACCGGGCGGGGGTCCACACCCATGGACAGCCGATGGACGTGTTCGCCGCTGGCACCCAGAACCTTCTTGAGTGATGCGCGCGGAGTAGCGGCGACGTCGGCCACCGTCCGGATCCCGAGGCGCGCCAGGACCTCCGCGGTTTTTCCGCCGACGCCCCACAGCGCATTCACCGGCAAACTGTGCAGGTAGGCCACCGTGTCCGCGGCGTCGATCTTCAGGATGCCGTCCGGCTTGCAGCGCGTTGATGCGATCTTGGCCACGAATTTGGTCCCGGCAATTCCCACCGATGCAGTGATGCCGAGTTCGGACTGTACTTGACGGCGGATCAGGTGGCCGATCTCCAGCGGCGGACCCAATCGACGGATGGCACCTCCCACATCCAGGAAGGCCTCGTCCACGCTCAACGGCTCGACGAGATCCGTGATGGAAGCGAAGATGTCCATGATCTGCCCGGAAACCTCGTAGTACAGCTTGTGACGGGGTTGGATGATAACGGCAGCCGGACACATCCTCATGGCTATGGCCATGGGCATGGCTGACTTCACTCCCGTTGCGCGGGCTTCGTAGGACGCGGAGAGAACCACGGAGCGTTCGGCGGGGAAACCGACAATGACCGGCTTGCCCCGCAGGTCCGGCCGGTTCCGGAGTTCCACCGAAACAAAAAAGGCGTCCATGTCCACATGCAGGATGCTGGTGCGCCGAAGTTCGCGCAGGGCGTCCGCAGCACTACGGGCCGACCCGTGGTCCGTTTCCGCGCCGCCGCCAACTGCATCCTGCCTCACAACGGCAATACTATGCCCGGCCACTGACTAAACTGGAGGAACGCCCCGGCGTCAGCCAACGGAAGGATACCCCTGTGAAGCTCCCTGGAACTGCCCACGTGCGAGGACTTGCCCTGATCGCAATCACCGTCGCCCTGGCGGTTTCCGCCTGCACCCCTGCTCCCCAAGGGTCCGCTGCTCCGTCGGCCTCCAGCTCTTCCACCTCAGCGGCCCCGGCGTCCTCCACGCCTACAGCAAGCAGCACCGGATCCCCTGCCAGCAGTCCGGCCACGGCTGCCCCCAGCGCCACTGCCACTGTCGGAGCGTTGGTTGAAGGCTTCCCCCAGCAACTGATTCCGGTGATGCCAAAAACGTCCGTCCGTTCCAGCAGCTTCGACAAGACGGCGTCCCCTGCCACAGTGGCCTTGGTCGGAACCGTCAAGGCTCCGCCGGAAGGCGTGGTGGACTACTACAAGGCATCCTTGGAGGCCCAGGGCTTCAAAGAAGTTCCCGGATCCGGAACGGTGGGCAACGTCACCTCGATCGACTTCATCCGGGGTGACGGCGAAACAGTTAATCTTTCTGTCCGCCAGAAGGAAGGCGTCTCCACCTTTACCATCGGCGCCAACGTGGCGGCCGGTTCCGTCAAGTGACCGCGCACGTGCAACAGCTTCAGGCGGAACAGTCCCGGTTCATCCTGGGCGTCGCGGACCATCTCGAAGCCTTCCTGTCCTCACAGCAGGACATGATGGCGACGGTATCCTCCGACGTGGAGCCCCTGCTGGGCTCAATCTCAAGCCTGGTCACGGGCGGCAAGCGGCTGCGTGCCCTCATGTGCTATTGGGGTTGGCGGGGGGCCGGCGGTGCCGAAAACCACCAGGAGATCCTGACGGCAGGCTGCGCCTTGGAACTCTTCCAGGCCGCCGCCTTGATCCACGACGACATCATCGACCGTTCAGACACCCGCCGCGGTGGCCCCAGTGTGCACAAGCGATTCAGCCAACTGCACGAGGTCAACGGCTGGGCCCTGGACAACGAACGGTTCGGCCAGGCAGCCGCCATCCTGACCGGAGACCTTTGCCTCTCCTTCAGTGAAGAATCGTTTACCCGGATCGGCCCCAGGGCGGCAGCCGGTACCCAGGCCCGGTCCATCTTCAACCTCATGCGGGCCGAAGTGATGGCCGGACAGTACCTGGACATCCTTGAGGAAGTGGCCGGTCCGGTCCGGGAGCGTGCGGGATCAGTGGATCGGGCCAAGGCGATCATCCGTTACAAGTCGGCCAAGTATTCAACTGAGCATCCTCTTGCACTGGGCGGCGCCCTTGCCGGCGCACCCGCGGAATTGCTCAGGGGCTACTCGGCCTTCTCCTTGCCACTGGGCGAGGCCTTCCAAATGCGTGACGATGTCCTGGGCGTGTTCGGCGATCCGGAAACCACTGGCAAACCTGCCGGTGACGACCTCCGCGAAGGCAAACGTACGGTCCTGGTGGGATTTGCCATCAATATGGCGTCCGCTGCAGACGCGGCCCACGTAGACCAACTCCTGGGAAAGCAGGACCTCAGCGCGGAGGAAGTTGACCGCATCCGTCACATTATTGTCGAATGCGGCGCCTTGGACGCCACTGAGTCGCTCATTGCGGAACTCAGCGACCAGGCATTCGCGGCGCTCGAACAGCTGCCTCTGGCGGAATTGCCGCTTTCAGCGCTCCGCCATCTGGCCGAGGCGGCCGTTAGCCGCGCGGCCTGACCCATCAGGCAAGGTACTTAAAAGGAATCGACGGCGGTGTGGCACCGCCGTCGATTCCTTTTGTTTGGTCCTGCTACCAGGCCAGGGATTGGGCCCTGCGCCTGATTTCCGTCTTTCGTCCTTCACGCAGTGCATCAATGGGACGGCCGCGCAGGGACTCATCCGGCGTGAACAGCCAGACAATCAATTCCTCGTCGCTGTAGCCCGCATCGCTGAGGACGGCAACGGTCCCCTTAAGGCTGTCCACGACGTGTCCATCCTGGATAAACAGTGCCGGGATGGAACGGATATTCCGTTCACCCCGCCTGACGGCCACCATCGCGCGCTCGTCGAGCAGTCCGTGGACTTTGGTGATGGTGACATCCAACAACTCGGCGACATCGGGCAGAGGCAGCCAGTCGGTTACAAGGTTTTCAAGATTACTCACGGATCAAGGGTGCCATGACGCCCCACCTCCCGCCTAGCCGAATGCTTTCAGGGAGCGGGCATTCCTGTTTCAGCCTCCACGGCTTTCCCGCCTGATTCCGTCAATCGCGAGGAATTGTTGTGCCGATGGAATAAGTATGAGAGATTCACTTTGATCACACTTGCACCATTGATAACAACTGCACCATTGATAACATCAGTAACATTGGTAACAGCGGCAATACCCAACCATCCCCCGCTGCCGAGATGAGGACTCACTTCATGACCACGCCCCGCTCGACGAAACGAACCATGAGCATGCCCGTCATCGCGGCAACCACGGCTGCGCTTCCTGCAGTGGTGTTGTCCTCGCTTGCAGTGGCCCAGCCCGCCACGGCAGCCCCGTTGCCGCAGCCGCGCAAGATTCCGGCTACGCTGGCCGCCGCGATCCAGGCCCAGGCTGCCCAGGCCGCACATGTCATCCCCGCGCAGTCTGTCGCGTCAGCGCTTCCCGCAGCGCTGCGCCCCATGGCACCGTCCGTCCCGGACACGTACAAGATCGTCAGGGGCGACACCATCAGCGCCATTGCCCACCGGTTCAGCCTGGACACCAACGAGGTGTTGAAGCTGAACAAGCTCACGGCCACCACGTTGATCTATCCGGGCCAAACCATCCAGCTCAAGGGCACGGCGCCCGCGGCCACTCCCGCTCCGGCACCTGCCGCTGCGCCTACCCCGGCTGCCTCATCGGATGCTGCTGCGACGTACACAGTGGTGTCCGGCGACACCCTGGGGGCCATTGCGGCCCGGCATGGAGTTCCCCTGTCCAGCATCTTCAGCTGGAACAACCTCAACGGAAGTTCCATCATCTACCCCGGCCAGAAGATCAAGGTCAGCGCTGGTTCCTCCGCACCCGCCCCGTCCGCTCCGGCACCTGCCCCGGCTCCGTCCGCGCCGGCGTCGGGCTCCGGCACCTACACCATCAAGGCCGGTGACACCCTCAGCTCCATCGCATCCCGGCAGGGCGTCTCCCTGTCCGCGCTCATGAGCGCCAACAACGTCACCGCCACCACGGTCATCTACCCCGGCCAGAAGCTGACCATTCCGGGAAGCAACAGCCTGGCGCCGGCGTCGAGCACCACGCCTTTGGTGCCCAGTTCCTTCCTTGGCTTCACTTACCCGCCCGCGGTGGTGAGTTCGGCAAACGAAAACAAGGCCCTGCTCAACGCTTCACCGGTGCCCAGCCGCGCCGAAATGAAGACGATCGTGGCGGACACTGCCCGTCGCATGGGGGTGAGCCCTTCGCTGGCCTTGGCTTTTGCGGAACAGGAATCCGGTTTCGACCAGCGCGCCGTCTCTCCCGCCAACGCCATCGGCACCATGCAGGTCATCCCGTCGTCGGGCGAGTGGGCCTCGGACCTGGTAGGACGAAAACTGAACCTCCTGGACCCCTATGACAACGCCACTGCCGGCGTGGCCATCATCCGCGCCCTGGTTGCCACGTCCAAGGACCTGGACACCGCCATCGCCGGTTATTACCAAGGTCAGTACTCGGTGAGCAAGTACGGCATGTATGACGACACCAAGAGATATGTGGAGTCGATCAAGGCCCGCCAGCGCACCTTCGCCTGAGAGCCCTGCCAAGCACGTGAAGAGGCCCGGATTCCGCTGGAATTCGGGCCTCTTCCACGCCTCGACTAGGATCGTATGGTGCAAGAACCTCAGCAGGACCACCTGATCGGAACAACCGTGGACGGGCGCTACCTGGTGCGCTCACGCCTCGCGAGGGGCGGAATGTCCACGGTCTACTTGGCGACGGACCAGCGCTTGGAACGCGATGTGGCCCTGAAAGTCCTGCACCCCCACCTGGCCAATGACCAGACTTTCCTGGAACGCCTGAGCCGCGAGGCCAAGGCAGCCGCAAGCTTGTCCCACCCCCACGTGGTGGGTGTCCTGGACCAAGGCGAAGACGGCCACATCGCCTATTTGGTGATGGAATACGTCAAGGGCCACACGCTCCGCGATGTGTTGGACGAGCAAGGCGCCCTCCCTCCCCGGCTGGCCCTGGCCCTGATCGATCCGGTCATTGAGGGACTGGCGGCAGCCCACGGGTCCGGCCTCATCCACCGGGACGTCAAGCCCGAGAATGTGCTCATTGCCGACGACGGCCGGATCAAGGTGGGCGACTTTGGACTGGCCCGCGCCGTCACCGCTACCACCAGCACCGGCGCCCTGATCGGCACCGTCGCGTATCTGGCTCCCGAACTGGTACTGGGTAAGGCCGCAGATGCCAGGAGCGACATTTACTCGGCCGGGATCATGCTCTACGAGATGCTGACGGGCAAGCAGCCGTACGCCGGCGATTCCCCCATCCAGGTGGCCTACCAGCACGTCAATTCCGCGGTGTCACGGCCTTCCGAGGCCGCCCCCGGACTGGCCCAGGACCTGGACGAACTGGTTCAGTGGTGCACGGCGGTGGACGCCGAGAACCGGCCAGTGGACGGGACCGCGCTGTTGTCCGAGCTCCGCCATATCCGCACCTCGCTCAGTGACGAGCAACTCGACCACAAGCAGGCGTCCTCGAACGGGCCTCTTCCGGCGACGGCCCCGGTGCCCTACGGGGCGCACCCAACGGAGGCCATCCCGGCCACGTCTTCGCCTACGGAGTTCATTTCCCACCAGAGCAACCCAACAACCGTGATGGCCTCGGCCGCTTCCCAGGGACGCGCCACCATACCCGGCGTTGACGATCCCGTCCGCGCGCCCGGGAAACGGGAAGCCAAACGGCTTGAAAAGCAGGAAGCCAAAGACCGGGCCAGGGCGGCGGCCACCCCGGTCCGGCCCCTCCGCGAGGGGAATCCGCGGCGCCGTGGGGTGATCTGGGCGATCGTGATCGTCATCCTGGCGCTCCTGGCAGGTTCCGCGGGATGGTTCTTCGGCATGGGTCCGGGGTCTCCCGGCACCGTCCCGGATGTCAAGAACAAGACCGTTGCCGAAGCACAGCAACTCCTGCGCACCGCCGGATTCCAGTCGGAACCGCAGGACGTCTTCGACGACGACATCAAGGCCGGCCTCACTGTGGGAACCAAGCCCGAATCCGGTGTGCAGGTGAGGAAGTTCCAGCCCATCACGCTCTTCGTGTCCAAGGGCGCCCAACTGTTTGCGCTTCCCGGGCTGACAGGCGGAACGCTCGATGACGCCAAGAACGCCCTCAACACCGCGCAAATGGCCTTGGGTAACGTTACCCAGGCCTTCGACGACAAGGCCCCTGCCGGCGTCGTCCTCGCACAGGACCCGGCCAAAGGCACCGAAGTCCGGCACGGCACGCCTGTAGCACTGGTTGTCTCCAAGGGTCCGCAGCCTATCCCGGTGCCGGATGTCAAAGGCCAGCCGCAGGACGCCGCCGTCAAGGCGATCCAGGACGCCGGGCTGAAGGCCGTGATCGCGCCGGAAACCGTGAACGACAAGACCGTGCCCAAGGGATCGGTCGTGACGCAGTCCCCTGCCAACGGAACCCTCATCAAGGGCGACTCTGTGACGCTGACCGTTTCCAAGGGGCCCAAGTTGGTCAAGGTGCCCAGCTTTGTAGGCAAGCAGGCCAAGGACGCCCGGAAGCAGCTCGAGGATCTGGGTTTCGAGGTCAAAGTCAATGAGATCCTGGGCGGTTTCTTCGGTACGGTCCGGGACCAGAACCCGGTCAACAGCGAGGTTCCCGAGGGTTCCCTCATCACGCTGACCGTGGTCTAGGAGACCAACCAAGCATAAAAAGGCGCGGCCCGGAAAATCCGGACCGCGCCTTTTTCTTAGGGGGACGTCTACCGCTTGGCGAGGGCTCCTGCCACCAGGAAAGCCATCTCCAAGGACTGCATGTGGTTCAGCCGCGGGTCGCAGACCGACTCGTAGCGGTCCAGGAAGGCATCCTGGTCGATCGGGTCTGCGCCGCCGAGGCACTCGGCGACGTCGTCGCCGGTCATCTCCACGTGCAGGCCACCCGGAACGGTTCCGAGGGCGTGGTGGACCTCGAAGAACCCGCGGACCTCGTCAATGACGTCGTCGAAGTTGCGGGTCTTGTAGCCGTTGGGCGAGGTGACGGTGTTGCCGTGCATCGGGTCGGTCACCCAGAGCACCTGGGCGCCGGAAGCCGTGACACGCTCGACGACGGCCGGCAGCTTTTCGCGGATGTTCTTGGCGCCCATGCGGGTAATGAAGGTCAGGCGGCCCGGTTCGCGGTTCGGGTCCAGCTTGTCGATCAGGCGCAGGGCGTCGTCTCCGCTGGTGGTGGGGCCGAGCTTGACGCCGATCGGGTTGCGGACACGGGACAGGAAGTCCACGTGTGCGTGGTCCAGTTCACGGGTCCGCTCGCCGATCCACAGGAAGTGTGCCGACGTGTCATACGGAAGTCCCGTGCGCGAGTCGATGCGGGTCAGCGCACGCTCGTAGTCCAGGAGGAGTGCCTCGTGGCTCGCGAAGAATTCCACTCGCTTGAGTGCCTCGAAGTCGGCGCCGCAGGAGTCCATGAACTTAATGGCGCGGTCGATGTCACGGGCCAGGGATTCATAGCGGGCGTGGGCCGGGTTTTCCGTGAAGCCCTTGTTCCACTGGTGGACCAGGCGAAGATCAGCGAAACCGCCCTGCGTGAAAGCCCTGATCAGGTTCAGCGTGGAAGCCGAGGTGTGGTAGGCCTGGAGCATTCTTCCGGCGTCGTGGGCGCGGGACTCCGGAGTGAAGTCGTAACCGTTGACGATGTCTCCGCGGTAGGCGGGCAGGGTGACGCCGTTGCGGGTTTCGTCGTTCGAGGACCGCGGCTTGGCGAACTGGCCGGCCATGCGGCCCATCTTGATGACGGGCATCGCGGCACCATAGGTGAGGACCACTGCCATCTGGAGGATCGTCTTGACGCGGGCGCTGATCTTGTCGGCAGTGGCAGCTTCGAAGGTTTCGGCGCAGTCGCCACCTTGCAGGAGGAAAGCCTTCCCCTGCGCGGCAGCGGCCAAGCGGTCCCGGAGGACGTCTACTTCACCGGCGAAAACCAGGGGCGGAACGATCGACAACTCCCTGACGGAAGCCTTGAAGACCTCTGCGTCGGCCCAGGAAGGCTGCTGCGAGATGGGCAGGTCACGCCAGGCATCGAGTCCGGGATAGTTCGCGGCACCGCTCTGGGCGGTGCTGGCAAGCGGATCTGCTACAGATGGTGCGGTGTTCGCGGTTAGCTCAGTCACCCTACAAGAGTAGTAGCCCGGGCGGGTCTTGGGGCACAGCATCCGTAACCCATCCTGCCGGATGCGTCACAGTGCCCTGCCGGAGGGGCCCATGCCACTGCCGGGCTCCTCCCGGTCTTCCGCTATCCCACCCGGAGCTTCCTCTGCCGCTTCGACTTTCTGAACCGGCTCCGGGCCCTTGCCGGCCAGCCTGGCCTTAACCACTGCCGCATACTCATCCACATATTCCTGACCGGACAACCTCATGAGTTCATACATGATTTCGTCAGTGACGGCCCGCTGGATGTGCCGGTCTTCCTCCATGCCGTAGTACCGGCTGAAGTCCATGGGTTGCCCAAAGATCAAGCCGATCCGACGGATGTTAGGCAGCCTCTTTCCAATGGGCTGCACCTTTTCCGTTCCGATCATAGCCACCGGCACCACGGGAACCCGTGTCTGCAGGGCCAGGCGGGCGACACCCACTTTGCCACGGTAGAGCCGGGCATCCGGACTGCGGGTCCCCTCGGGATAGATCCCCAGCAGCCCGCCGGCGGCCAGGACATCCTTGCCTGCCTGCAGCGACGTCTCCGAGGCCGCGCCGCCCGACCGGTCCATGGGCAACTGGTTGCTCAACCTGAAGAAAAGGGCCGTCAACCTGCCTTTGATGCCCTTGCCCGTGAAGTACTCCGATTTGGCCAGGAAGACCACAGGCCGGTGCACCATCAAGGGAAGGAAGATCGAGTCCGAAAATGACAGGTGGTTCGATGCCAGGATGGCGGCACCGTCCGCTGGAACGTTGTCCAGGCCTTTGACCCAAGGCCTGAACAGGAGTTTGACGATGGGACCGAGGAAGATCCTCTTCATGACCCAATAGAACACGGTTGTCCTCTCACGGCCGATGGCAGATGCCCTCCCGGCTGCGGCCAGGATTCAACAGCAACCCTACTCCAGTGAGAAATGCCCGGAACAGTGACACGATGGAGCCATGACGGAACCACACCAAGCGGCGGCCCCACTGGCTTTCCACCACCCGGGCCACGGGGAAAACGCCTCCACGGGTATCGCCATCTGCCATGGATTCACCGGTAGTCCCCAGAGCGTACTCCCCTGGGCGGAGTACTTGGCGGAGCGGGGCTTCGCCGTCTCGGTGCCGCTTCTCCCGGGACATGGAACCAACTGGCGGGATCTTGCCACGACCCGCTGGCAGGACTGGTACAGGGCTTTCGAAAGAAGCTACCTGGATCTCGCCGGACAAACCAATGCCTGTTTCGTTGCCGGACTCTCCATGGGCGGGGCCGTCGCCCTGCGCGTGGCTTCCCTCCACCCTGTTCCAGGCCTGGTGTTGGTCAACCCCGGTTTGAGCTTCTATGACCGCCGGGTGCGCTACGTGGGTGCCCTGAAGTACGTCATGCGCACCACGTCCCCCATTGAGGAAGAGAAACCGACAGCGGCCGCCACGGAGGACGGCGACTATTCGAAGACGCCGTTGCAGTCCGTCCACGAACTCAAGAAGCTTTTCAGGCACGCGACGCGCGCCTTGCCCCAGGTCCACGCACCCGCGTTGGTGTTCAAGTCGGCTGTGGACGGCGTCATCCCGCCAAGTTCCGTGGCCACGATTGCCAAGCACCTGGATCCGTCCCGGCTCCGGGTGGTCTCCCTTCCCGGCAGTGGACATGTGGCCACCTTGGATGTGGATGCCCCCACTATTTTTGAAGAATCCGCTCAGTTTTTCCGCCGTCATGCCGGCGACAGAGTAGCCTCGGAGACATCATGAACAAGCTTCCCGATTCTGCTCCGTTCCGCAGCGCCTCCATGGGCTCCGGACCGCGCATTGGCGTGGTCATGTCCCACGGATTCACCGGAAGCCCCCGCAGCATCAGGCCGTGGGCGGAGCACTTGGCGGACGCCGGTTATGCCGTCAATCTTCCGCTGTTGCCCGGCCACGGGACCACGTGGCAGGACATGGCCACGCGCTCCTGGCACGAGTGGCACCGCGCAGTGGACCACGCCTATCTGGAACTTGCCGAAGAGTGCGACTACGTCTTCGCCGCAGGACTGTCCATGGGCGGCACCTTGGCCTTGCGGATCGCCGCCACGCGACCTGTGGCGGGCACCATCGTGGTCAACCCGGGGATGGTGCTGGATGATCCCCGCGCAGTGATCGTGGGCGCGTTGAAGTACGTCCTGAAAAGCACACCGGCGATCGCCAACGACATCCTCAAACCGGACCAGGACGAGGGCGCCTATCCGCGGACGCCGGTGGCAGCAGCCCACCAGTTGAAACTGATGTACAAGGACACGGTGCGCCTCCTCCCCCGGATCAACGCCCCTGTCCGGGTGTTCCGTTCAACGGTTGACAACATCGTGTCCGACGCAAGCCTGGCCATCCTGCAATCGCGGGTACAGGCCAACGTGGATGTCAGCTACCTCAGGAACAGCTACCATGTGGCAACCCTCGACAACGACGCTCCGGAAATTTTCTCGGGCACTGTTGGGTTCATCCAGAAAACCCTGGCGGCACTGGCCGGCAGCGGGCCATCGCTCGAAAAGGATAAAGCCAATGAACAGGCCTGATCCCAACTCAGCCGACCAAAGCGCCAATAAGGACGACGACGCCGTATGGCTGGACCTGGTAGCACGCCTGGAGGCGACCGAATCTTCGCCTTCGGACGCGGAACCCGCGGGCGCCCCGGATCCTGGAGCTGACCGTAAATCCTTCCAGGATTTCGACCCGCTGGGCCTCTCGGCTCGGGGTGCAGGGCAGGACGCACCAGGCACTGATGCACCTCGCCAGCAGCATGGTTCCGGTTTCACCTCAGGTCCCCGGGACTACGATGTGGCCGACGACGACGGGGCCTTCGTTCCGGAGGAACCGCCGAGCCTGGCGGGAACGGAGCCGCTGACCATGCTGGCGTGGTTCGGCGCCGTCGGAGGCCCGCTCGCCCTGTTGTTCACGGCCATGTTCTGGCGCTCGGCACCCTTGGCAGCGATCCTGGGGATCGTGGCAGCCTTTGTTGCTTCGGTGGTCTACCTCATCATGCGGCTTCCGCGCGAAAAGAACGAGGACGACGACGGCGCACGCATCTAGGCGCGCAGCCTCCGGCCTGCGGTTGAATGCCTAGCTGTGCGCGCGTCCGCTGACCCGCGACAGATCGGCTGCGCCAATCATCCCGGCCCGCGGCCCCAGCGCTGCGAGTTCGATCCGGGCCATCGGCCGGAAGCCGCGTCCAGTCAGGTTCTTCGCAAAGGAGGACCTTGCCGGATCGGCCAGGAGATCGCCGGCGTCACACAATCCGCCGCCAATGACGAACATGCCCGGGTCCAAGGCTGCTGCGAGATTGGCGAGCCCAAGGCCAAGCCACTCACCCTGATCGGCAATAAGTTCCTTGGAAGTGGCGTCACCGTTCAATGCCAACGTGGTCACTGCAGCTCCGGTGATGCTGTCCGCCACGCCGCCGGCCTTTTCAAGGAGGCCCCGGCCCTCGGGTGAGTTGGTCTTGACGAGTTGCCTGGCTTCACGTCCCAGGGCATTGCCTGAAGCGTACTGTTCCCAGCAGCCCCGGTTTCCGCATTCACAGCGGTGGCCGCCGGGGAAGATGATCTGGTGGCCGAACTCGCCGGCCACGCCAAAGCGGCCGCGCTCCACGCGGCCGTCCATCACCATGGCGCCGCCGATCCCGGTGCCCAGGGTGATGCACACCAGGCGGCTCTCTCCTTGGCCGGCACCAAAGCGCCATTCCGCCCACGCGGCGGCATCGGCGTCGTTGGTCAACAGGACCGGGCGCCGCAAGAGGTTCTGGAGGCTTTCGCGCAGGGGCTCGTTGCGCCAGGCCAGATGCGGGCTGAACAGGACCGTTCCGCCGTCGAGGTCCATCCATCCGGCGGCCCCAATACCCACGGAAGCGATCCGGTGATCGGCACTGAGCTCGTCCACCAGTTCCACGATGGTCCGCTCGACGGCCCGGGCATCGGCCCCCGGAGTGGCACGGCGGGCTTCGGCCAGCACCCGGCCGTCGGCGTCGATCACGCCGGCGGCCACCTTGGTTCCGCCGATGTCGATGCCGATGGCCAGCCCACGCCGGCCAAGGTGGCTGCGGCGGGCGCCCCACGGAACGTCTTTCCAACCGGCAACAGGAGGCCGGAGCCGGGGACGCGAGCTTGACCGAATTTGAGGCATCCCCTCATCCTATTCCGCTGCCCCGGGCAGCCCGGCATCGGGCGTCGATCGTGGCGCCAAGTTGCCCAAAATGGCGGGCGATCCGTAAAGTTACTCGCCAGTAGGTGAAATCGGACACACCTCCATGAGTGGGCATACTAGAGTGGACAGTGCCCCTTGTGGCCCGTGGATATCAAAGGAGCTGCCGTGCGTGAAATCAGTGTTCCTCCCCTCGTCAATGTCGCCCCCGAAACCAATATCACGGACTTCGTTGTCCGGGAGGCCGCGAAGGCATCCAACCCCGCACTGTTTTCCAAGCTGGACAGCCAAGGCCAATGGCAGGACATCCGCGCCACCGATTTCCTCGCCGACGTCAAAGCCCTGGCCAAGGGCCTGATCGCCAGCGGCGTAGGCGCGGGCGACCGCGTGGGCATCATGTCCCGCACCCGCTACGAATGGTCCCTGGTGGACTTTGCCATCTGGTTCGCCGGCGCCGTCTCCGTGCCGATCTACGAGACATCCTCGCCGTCGCAGGTGGCTTGGAACCTCGGTGATTCAGGAGCCGTGGCAGCGTTCGGCGAAGCCGCCCATCACGAGGACATCATCCGGCAGGCCGTCGCTGCCGAGGACATCAGCACTGTCACCAACGTCTGGCAGCTCGAAGGATCCGGGCTGGACGCCCTTCGCGCCGCCGGGGCTGACGTCAGCGATGACGAGCTGGAAACCCGCCGCTCCGCGGCCGGCCTCTCCGACCTCGCCACCATCATCTACACCTCCGGCACCACAGGCCGCCCCAAGGGCTGCGAACTGACCCACGGCAACTTCGTGGAACTTTCCGAGAATGCCCGTGCAGCACTCGGCGAGATCATCAACGAGTCGGGGAAGACCATCATGTTCCTTCCGCTGGCACACGTCTTCGCCCGTTTCATTTCCGTCCTGGCGGTAGCCGGCGGCGTCCAAGTAGCGCACACCCCGGATATCAAGAACCTCCTCGGCGATCTCCAGAGCTTCCAGCCGACGTTCATCCTCGCCGTACCCCGCGTCTTCGAAAAGGTCTACAACTCGGCACTGACCAAGGCAGAGGACGGCGGAAAGGGTGCCATCTTCCACCGTGCGGTGGACACCGCGATCGAGTACTCCAAGGCACGCCAGTCCGGCTCCTTGGGATTCGGCCTCAAGATCAAACACGCGGTCTTCGACAAGCTCGTGTATGGCAAGCTCCGCGCGGCCATGGGCGGGCATGTTGCCCACGCAGTTTCGGGAGGAGGCCCGCTCGGCGAACGCCTTGGCCACTTCTTCCAAGGCATTGGCCTCCAGATCCTGGAAGGCTACGGCCTCACCGAAACCACGGCACCGATCTCGGTGAACACGCCGTCGATGATCAAGATCGGCACAGTGGGAGCGCCGCTTCCGGGCAACGCGGTCAAGATTGCGGACGACGGCGAGATCCTCACCAAGGGCGTCTGCGTGATGCGCGGCTACTACAAGCGCGAGGACCTCACCGACGAGACCTTCGTTGATGGCTGGTTCCGGACCGGAGACATCGGCGAACTGGACAGCAACGGCTTCCTTAAGATTACCGGCCGCAAGAAGGAAATCATTGTCACCGCCGGTGGCAAGAACGTGGTCCCGGCACTCCTTGAGGACCAGATCCGGGCAGATGCACTGGTCTCCCAAGTGCTCGTGGTGGGCGACAACCGCCCGTTCATTGGGGCTTTGGTGACCCTCGATGAGGAAGCCCTGCCGGGCTGGCTTGAACGCCACGGACTCCCGGGTTCCACCACCCTGGAAGAAGCAACTGACAACGCCGTAGTGAAGGCAGCAGTCCAGGAACTCATCAGCAAGGCCAACCAGTCCGTCTCGCAGGCCGAGGCGATCAAGTCGTTCCGGATCGTTCCCTCGGACTTTACCGAGGCGTCCGGCCATTTGACTCCTTCGCTCAAGGTCAAGCGCGCACAGGTCATGAAGGACTTCGACACGGTGATCGAGGATATGTACTCGGCACCGAGGGCCTCCTAGGACCTCCCGGTAAAAAGTCCATAGCAGCAAAGAACCCCGCCAGGAAAATTTCCCGGCGGGGTTCTTTCAGTTCAGTGGCTAGCCGACCACGAGCAGCAAATCGCCGCCCTGGACCTGCTCCACCGCGGAGATGGCGAGGCGGGAAACCGTTCCTGCCACCGGTGTGGTGATTGACGCTTCCATCTTCATGGCTTCGATGGTGGCGACGGTATCGCCGGCCTTGACTTCATCGCCAACCTTCACGGTCACCGTGACGGCACCGGCAAACGGTGCCGCGACCTGGCCCGGCTGGGCGGGATCGGCCTTCTCGGCGGCCTTGACGTTGCTCACCACGGAACGGTCACGGACAACCACCGGACGGGACTGTCCGTTGAGCGTGCACATCACCGTACGCATGCCCTTTTCATCGGCTTCGGAAACAGCTTCCAGCTGCGCGATGAGCCGGACGCCCTTCTCCAGTTCGATGATGTGCTCTGCACCGCGCTGCAGGCCGTAAAGGTAGTCGCGCGTATCAAGGACAGAGATGTTGCCGTACGTGTCAACGCTCTTCTGGTAGTCCTTGGTGGGACCGGCGAACAGGAGACGGTTAAGCGTCTGCTGGCGGGTCTTGGAATCCGCTTTCAGCGCGGCGCTGTCCTCTGCGCTGATCTCGACGTCGCGCACCTTCACACTGCGGCCTTGGAGGGCCTTGGTGCGGAACGGCTCGGGCCAGCCTCCGGGAGGATCACCGAGTTCGCCGGAGAGGAAACCGATGACGGAATCCGGAATGTCGTAGTTCTGCGGGTTCTCGTTGAAGTCGGCAGGATCGGCGTTCAGTCCCACCAAGTGCAGGGCGAGGTCACCCACCACCTTGGACGACGGGGTCACCTTGACGAGGCGGCCAAGGATCCGGTCGGCAGCCGTGTACATGTCCTCGATGGCCTCGAACTGCTCACCGAGGCCCAGGGCGATCGCCTGCTGCCTGAGGTTGGAGAGCTGGCCACCCGGGATTTCGTGCTGGTAAACCCGGCCTGTGGGTCCCGGAAGGCCGGACTCGAAGGGCGCGTACACACGGCGCACGGCTTCCCAATACGGTTCGAAGGCCCCCACGTTCTCCAGGCTGAGGCCTGTGTCCCGCGGCGTATTGGCCAAGGCTGCCACGAGGGCAGAAGCTGCCGGCTGGCTCGTCGTACCAGCGAGCGAAGCGGCTGCAACGTCGACGGCGTCCACACCGGCGTCGACAGCGGCGAGCAGCGTTGCAAGCTGTCCTCCGGCGGTGTCGTGCGTGTGCAGGTGGACCGGGAGGTCGAACCGCTCGCGCAGCGCGGAAACCAGCTTGGCCGCCGCGGCCGGACGCAACAGGCCGGCCATGTCCTTGATCGCGAGGATGTGGGCACCGGCGTCGACGATCTTCTGGGCGAGGTCCAGGTAGTAGTCGAGCGTGTACAGCTTCTCTTCGGGGTCAAGCAGGTTGCCGGTGTAGCAGAGAGCCACCTCGGCGACTGCCGTCCCCGTGGCACGGACGGCGCGGATGGCAGGAGCCATCTGGTTCACGTCGTTCAGCGCGTCGAAAATGCGGAAAATGTCGATGCCGGTGGCAGCGGCTTCGTTGACGAACGCTTCCGTGACTTCTTCCGGGTACGGTGTGTAGCCAACGGTATTCCGGCCGCGGAGCAGCATCTGGATACACGTGTTGGGCAGTGCCTGGCGCAAAGCAGCCAAGCGGTCCCATGGGTCTTCGCCGAGGAAGCGAAGCGCGACGTCGTACGTGGCTCCACCCCAGGCTTCGACGGAAAGCAGTTCCGGCAGCAAAGCCGTGACCGCAGGGCCGGCAGCAACGAGATCGCGGGTGCGCACGCGAGTGGCCAGGAGGGACTGGTGGGCATCACGGAACGTGGTGTCCGTGACGGCGAGGGCCTGCTGTTCGCGAAGGGCCTTGGCGAAACCTTCCGGACCAAGTTCCTGGAGGCGCTGACGTGAACCCGAGGTGGGCACTGGGCCATCGACAACCGGCAACTTGTCGGCCGGGTCCGACTGGACCGTCAGTTCCCCGTTGGGCTTGTTCACCGTAACGTCTGCCAGCCAGGTCAAGAGCTTGGTGCCACGGTCCGCCGAAATGTGGGACTTGAGCAGTTCGGGGCGCTTGTCGATGAAGTCAGTGGCCACGTTGCCGGCGTTGAAGTCCGGGTCCGCCAGGACAGCCTGCAGGAACGGGATGTTGGTGGATACGCCGCGGATACGGAATTCGGCGAGGCCGCGGCGGGCGCGGGCGACTGCAGCCGGGTAGTCACGTCCGCGGCAGGTGAGCTTGACCAGCATCGAGTCGAAGTGCGGGCTGATCTCGGCACCGGAGTAAACGGTACCGCCGTCGAGCCTGACACCGGCGCCACCGGCCGACCGGTAGCCGGTGATCTTTCCGACGTCCGGACGGAAACCGTTCGCGGGGTCCTCGGTGGTGATGCGGCACTGCAGTGCGGCGCCTTTGATCGCGACGGTTTTCTGGCTCAGCCCAAGATCGGCGAGGGTCTCGCCCGAGGCAATGCGCATCTGGGCCTGGACCAGGTCCACGTCCGTGATCTCTTCGGTGACCGTGTGCTCAACCTGGATGCGGGGGTTCATCTCGATGAAGACATGCTGGCCTGCGCGGGCACCCTCGGTGTCCACCAGGAACTCGACGGTTCCGGCGTTGACGTAGTTCAGCGCCTTCGCGAAAGCGACTGCGTCGCGGTAAAGGGCCTGTCGGATGTTTTCGTCCAGGTTCGGCGCCGGAGCGATTTCCACCACCTTCTGGTGGCGGCGCTGCAGCGAACAGTCACGTTCGAACAGGTGCATGACGTTGCCCTCGGCGTCGGCAAGGATCTGCACTTCGATGTGGCGGGGACGCAGCACGGCCTGTTCAAGGAACATCGTGGGATCGCCGAAGGCGGCATCTGCCTCGCGCATGGCGGACTGAAGGGCTTCGGGGAGCGCTTCGCGGGTTTCGACGCGGCGCATGCCACGGCCGCCACCGCCGGCGACTGCCTTGGCGAAGATGGGGAAACCGATCTCATCCGCTGCCGCGATCAGCTCATCCAGGTCCTTGGACGGCTTGCTCGACTTCAAGACGGGAACGCCGGCCTTGCGGGCAGCCTCAAGGGCAGCAACCTTGTTGCCTGCCAGCTCGAGCACCTCGGCGGGCGGGCCGACGAAAGTGATGCCCTGGGCCGCTGCCGCGCGGGCGAGGTCCGGGTTCTCGGACAGGAAACCGTAACCGGGGTAAATGGCGTCGGCGCCGGCTTCCTTGGCGACGCGGACAACCTCCTCCACGTCCAGGTAGGCGCGGACCGGGTGGCCCACCTCACCGATCAGGTAGGCCTCGTCAGCCTTCTGCCGGTGGATCGAGTTACGATCCTCGTGCGGGAAGACGGCAACGGTTTTTGCGCCCAGTTCATAACCAGCGCGAAACGCCCTAATCGCGATTTCTCCGCGATTGGCCACCAGAATTTTCGAAAACATACTTCTCCTGCATCATTGCGGGTGGATCGGTCGGTGGTCACAGTGTGTAGTGCCGCCAGCATCAAACACAAATCTTTGTGGCAACCATCACAACAGTATTCGTCATGTGCGCTGTATGTGGGTACGGAGGACCATAAGGCGTGATATGTCAGGCCGCTCGCAGGAGTCCCCCGGGCGCGTAGAAAGCGGGATTCGGGGGCCGTGCACCATATGATGTTCAAGGGGCTTCGGCAAGTCCCGGGCTCCAGCTCTGCAGGAGCGGAAAACAGCGCGATACGGCAACCGGCGTTAGGTTTTGGGTTTTCAAGTGCAAGTAGTCAGCATCAGCAGCCTTAAAGGCGGCGTGGGAAAGACGTCCGTGACAACCGGCCTCGCCTCGGCGGCCCTCGCAGCAGGAATTTCCACCTTGGTGGTGGATCTCGATCCCCACGCCGATGCCACCACCGCCCTTGGCGTCCAGCCAAACGGAAAGCTGGACATCGGACGGATGCTCAAGAGCCCGCGCAAGGCCAGGCTCCCCGAGAACGTCTCCGGCAGCAGCTGGGTTTCCAATGGTTCCAGCAATGGGACACTGGACGTCGCCGTCGGCTCGGCACTGACAGGCATCTATGACCGGCCGGACCTCAGCCGCAGGGATCTTCGGCGCCTCTCCGCCGTCCTCGCGGGGACCAGTAGCTATGACCTGGTCCTGGTGGACTGCCCACCGTCACTCAACGGGCTGACCCGCATGGCCTGGAGCGCCAGCGATCGCGTAGTGCTCGTGGCTGAGCCCGGACTCTTCTCCGTTGCCGGAACCGAGCGGACCATGCGCGCCATCCAATTGTTCAAGCAGGAATTTGCACCGAACCTGGCCCCGGCGGGCATCGTTGCCAATCGTGTCCGGACGGGATCGACGGAACACGCGTTCAGGCTTGCCGAAATGGAATCCATGTTCGGGGAACTCCTGCTGAGCCCGCACATTCCCGAACAGGCAAACTGGCAGCAGATCCAGGGTGCAGCCCATTCGGTGCATCACTGGCCCGGCGACTCGGCCAAGAACTCCGCCAAGCTTTTCGATTCCCTGCTGCAGAACCTCATCACAGGTCCATCAGCATCCCAGGCCCGCCGCCAAGGCTGAGCCACCCACTGGACCAAGGCAAAGAAGCCGTCTCCCGATGAGGGAGGCGGCTTCTTCGGAACTGCATAAAGTCCGGGCGCGGTCAGCCGATCTTGCGGGCTACGCGTCGCTTGCTGAGTTCGTCGTCCGGAAAAGATTGTTCGGCGGCATGCTCACTCGGAAGGGCTGCGAGGCTCCCCTCGACCTCGCGCCACACGCGGCCCACGGCGATGCCGAAGACGCCTTGGCCACCTTGCACCAGATCAATGACTTCATCCGCGGACGTACATTCGTAGACGCTGGCGCCATCACTCATCAACGTGATCTGTGCCAGGTCTTCGACACCGCGTTCCCGCAGGTGCTCCACGGCGCTCCGGATTTGCTGGAGCGAGACTCCGGTGTCCAACAACCGCTTGACGACTTTAAGGACCAGGATGTCGCGGAATCCGTACAGGCGCTGCGAACCGGAACCGGCGGCGCCGCGGACAGCGGGTTCAACCAAGCCGGTGCGTGCCCAGTAGTCGAGTTGGCGGTACGTGATTCCCGCGGCCTTGCATGCGGTGGGGCCGCGGTAGCCTGCGTCCTCGTCCAGCACTGGAAGGTCCTCCGTAAAGAGCAAACCTTGGGCGCCGGATGCGGGCGCGGCAATGCCGGTCGAGGCCTGCTTCAGCTCGCCTGCTTCGCCTTTCGGACTCACGTGACCTCCTTGTTGACAGTTCCCTTGGGGACGGTGCACATCACTGACACACAACGCTGAAAATCAGCCGTGTAATTCCCACAAGACCGCACCTTCCAGTGTGACTTGCGCCGGCAGTGTATGCAACGGGAACTTGATACTTCGACGTTAGGCCGGTAAGAGCCCTAGGTCAAAGACGTTGGCCGCGAAAAAAGGCGTGTCGAAACTTTCACCCTCAACTTTAGGCTTAGGGTGACTCAGCCTTCGAAATCCTCTGGCTCCACATCGTCCAGGAACTCGCGGAAGCGGCGCATCTCACGTTCTTCGTCCACGCTGGGATCCGGCTCGGAGTCTTCGCCCTCGTCGTGCTCAGTGATACGGACGCCTGCTTCCTCCATGACTGCGTCGGCGCACCAAATGCGGCATTTTGCCCGCAAAGCCAGGGCCAGGGCATCCGACGCCCGCGAACTGACCACCGTGCCGTCGTCGAACTGCAGTTGGCCGTAAAAGATGTTGTCCTCGACCGCAACGATGTTGACGCTGATGATCGAGTGGCCCAGGGACTCAACAACGTCGATCAGGAGATCGTGCGTCATGGGTCGCGGGGGGACCACACCCTGCTGCGCCAGCGCAATGGCGCTGGCCTCGGGAGTGCCGATCCAAATCGGAACATGCCGCTCCCCCTTGAGTTCCCGGAGCAGAACCAAAGGCTGGTTGGAGGGCAGTTCGATGCGAACGCCGACAATTTCTACTTCGATCATCAGGAGTCCATCCGTGAGATGCGGTGGTGGACGAGCGCCCGGTGAAGGGTGAGGCAGAGGTCGCTGATTTCACGCGCGGCTTCGGCTGCACGGGCCTGCGACGCAGCATCCTTCCGCGAGGTCAGCGGCGCCACGGCCCTTTCCACCAGGCCAAACTCGCGGTCGGCGGCGGCCTGGAACGGCCTCAAGTGCCGGGGCTCCAGGCCGTGGACTTCCAGTTGGACGCAGGCGCGGGCAACCTGGAGGGCGTGTTCGTCGAACTTGCCGCCAATGTGGCTGATCAACCCGAAACTCAGCAGGGACTCCAGCAAGGGGACGCTCGCACCGGACTCGGCGCGAAGCTGTTCTTCCGTCAGCGTCCGGGCACGGCCATGGACCTCAGCAGCCATCTCGGCAGTGACGGCCCGGGGTGTGACCGAGACTCCCGGCGGAAGATTGTCCGGGCGCTCCCCACGGTCGATCGCGTCCAGGTAATCCTTGATCACCTTCAGCGGCAAGTACTGGTCGCGCTGGAGTGCCAGGACGAACCGCAGGCGTTCCACATCACTGTCCGCATACTGCCGGTAACCGGCCGGCGTGCGCTTGGGATTGATGAGGCCCTTTTCCTCGAGGAATCGGATCTTGGACGCGGTCATCCCGGGGAAATCGTCACTCAGTTGAGCCAGGACTTCCCCGATGTTCAGGACCTGCGGTCCGCGACGTTCCGGCTGGGCCATTGCCACAGGCAGGTACCCCGGGGTCAGGCTTGGCCCGCCGGGCGGCCAGGGCTCAGGTAGTAGGTCAGCCGGAACTTGCCGATCTGCACTTCGTTGCCGCTCTTCAGTTGAACACGGTCCACACGGTCGTGGTTGACGTACGTGCCGTTCAGGCTTCCCATGTCCACGAGTTCGAAGCCCGCGGAAGTGCGGTGGAATTCGACGTGCTTGCGTGAAACGGTGACGTCGTCCAGGAAGATGTCCGCATCAGGGTGCCGGCCGGCCGTGGTGGTATCCGCATCGAGAAGGAACCGCGCTCCGGCGTTGGGGCCACTGTGGGCAATGAGCAGTGCGGAATCCGGCGGCAGCGCGTCAACAGAGGCGCGTTCCTCCGGCGCAAGCTTCGGGGCAATGCTGGGCTCATCCCACGTTGGCGTGATGCTGATCGAGGTGGTCTCCGACGTGGGCTGCTCCTCCGCGCCGTTCCCTACATTGGCTTGGTTCTTGTCGCCGCCAACCATGGAATTTCCTCCTCATCCGCCGGCATTCCAAAACCTGCCGGCCACATCCACCTCCCGGTACCGCCGGGCAAATCGGTTGCTGGCCCGCCCTTCCCGTAAATCCCCTCCGGGGAAATACAGCCGGGCGGGCCAGATAACTTTAGCCTACCTGTTGTTCGTACTCCGATGCACTGAGCAGGGAATCCACTGCGTCAGCTTCGGCGAGTTTGACTTCAAAAAGCCAGCCTTCGCCGTAAGGATCGGAGTTGATGAGGGCAGGATCCTGGTCCAGGGCGTCATTCCTGTTGATGACTTCGCCGCTGACCGGAGCATAGATATCGCTGACGCTCTTGGTCGATTCAACCTCGCCCACAACATCATTTCCGGTGATCTTGGTTCCGGGTTCCGGCATCTGGGCATAGACCACATCGCCCAGGGCATCCTGGGCAAAATCCGTGATGCCTACACGGACAACTCCGTCGCCGTCCGGCGCCGAAACCCATTCGTGTTCTGCGGTATAGGAAAGATCGGCTGGAATATTGCTCATGAGTCGCCTTTCATCGGGACTTTATTGGACCTCGACGGCGGCCCGGGCATCCGGCCACCGCTGAAAGTATAGGCATAATTCCGTTACGCCCTGTGAGGTCTCTGCCATGATTGACCCATGACTGAACAAGCACAAGTACCACCCGGGAAAAAGGGCAATTGGGGCGTCAAAATAATCCTGGTCATTGTGGCATTGCTTGTTGCCGTGGCAGCCTACTTTGTTTTGGGCGCAATACTCCCCCGTTGGTGGTCCGACGTCATCGCGGGACAAATTCGGCGTGACCTTGGTGCCAGCGTCCTGGTGGGCATGTTCTACGGGTTCGTCTTCACCTTCGTTCCCTTGGTGATTGCCTGGCAAGCCACGCACAAAGCTGTGAAGTGGCCCCTCAAGATCGTCATTCTCCTGGTGGCGGTAGCCGTCGCGACGCCCAACCTCCTGACGGCGGGAATCGTGTTCGGCTCCAGCGAATCCGCCCACGCAGGCCAGCGCACCCTCAGCGTGGATGCCGGCTTCTTCACCACGTGGACGGCGATCTCCGCAGTGGCGGCCGCGGTCATCTTCGCCGCAGTCACCATTCTTTGGGCAGTGTGGCGTCGCCGTGGCAAGCAAATGAAGGCACTCAAGCAAGCCGAACTGGAACGCGTGCGTACCGCCAAAGCTGCGGCGTCGACGGAAGACGCAGGGAACGGGACGCCCGCCGGACCATGAGCCCGGGCGATCTGCGCCCGGGAGTCTGCCCCAACGGCAACAGAGCATGAAAGAAGCCCGCCCCGGACGACTATCCGCGGCGGGCTTTTCCCTGCTGCCGTCAGCGTCAGGCGACAGTGGCCGCCCGGGGTTCGCGTTCGACGTCGGACGCCGGCTTTGGCGCCGAAGGAGCCTTGCGTTTGGCCGCCACTGCGGCTGCCACCATGACCAGCAGGGCTGCCACCGTGATCCCCGCACCCGCCCAAATGGGCGATGTGTAGCCGAGGCCTGCGCTGATGGTCACGCCGCCGAGCCAGGCACCGAGCGCGTTGCCAAGGTTGAACGCACCGATGTTGGCCCCGGACGCCAGGGTGGGAGCCGACGTGGCGAAATGCATGACGCGCATCTGAAGGCCGGGAACCGTGGCAAAGCCGAACCCACCCATGAGCGCAAGCGAGACGAGGGTGGCGATGCTGCTGGAAGCCGTCAGGGCGAAGAACACCAAGACCAGCACCAAGCCACCGAGGATCACCATCAAGGATGCGTCGAGGGCCTTGTCCGCCGCCTTGCCGCCCAAGAAGTTCCCCACGAACAGGCCGGCACCGAACAGCACCAAAAGCCACGGAACCGAATTTGCCGCGAACCCGGAGACCTCGGTCAAGGTGAAGGCAATGTAGGTGAACGCTCCGAACATGCCGCCGAATCCGAGGATGGTCACCACAAGGGAGAGCCACACCTGGCCCGAGCGGAAAGCCCCTATTTCGGTGCGCAGGCTCTTGGCAGCATCGGCACTGGCCTCGGGCACCATGAGCGCAATCCCCGCCAAGGCAATGACCCCAATGACGGTAATGGCCCAGAAAGTGGAGCGCCAGCCAAAGTTCTGGCCGAGGAGGGTGCCGAAGGGCACTCCCAGGACGTTGGCCGCGGTGAGGCCGGTGAACATGATGGCGATTGCTCCGGCTTTTTTGTGTGCGGGAACCAGGCTCGCAGCCACCACGGAACCGATGCCAAAGAAGGCTCCATGGCACAGCGCGGCAATGATCCGGCCTACCAGCATGGCGCTATAGCTTTCCGACACCGCGGACAGGAAGTTGCCAACAATGAAGAGGACCAGGAGGCCCATGAGTACGGGTTTTCGGGGAAGCCTGGTCACGGCCGCCGTCACCAGGAGGGCTCCGACAGTGACGCTCAAGGCGTAGCCGGAGATGAACCAGCCGGCCGACGCTTCGCTGACGCGGAAATCAGCCGCTACTTCGGGCAAGAGGCCCATGATAACGAATTCGGTCAGTCCGATACCGAAACCGCCCAGGGCAAGGGCAATCAACCCTGCAGGCATGTGGAGAGCTCCTTCATTGGGGTGGTCCCCTGGAGTGGAAGTGCGCCGCCGGGAACCGTAGAATAATAGTTGCAGACGCTGTATATATAGTTGCACACGCTAGGTATTTGCGCAAGCAACTACTTTGTGGAGCCTGCATTCGGACCACCACCAAGTCAGGAGCACAGCAGACATGGGCATCAAGGATGACGCCGTCGAGGTACGGGCACAGGGCTGGCGCACGCTTGCCGCCTTGCACGGGAGCATTGAGGCCGAACTGGAGAAGGCACTCCAGGCGTCCAGCGAACTCTCGGTAGTGGAGTACACGGTCCTGGACGCGCTCAGCCGGCAGGACGGATGGCACATGCGCATGCAGCAACTCGCCCGCGCCACGGCACTTTCCAGCAGCGCTACCACCAGGCTGGTGAACCGCTTGGAGGATCGCGGGCTCCTCACCCGCATCCTCTGCGCCGATGACCGGCGTGGGATCTACACGGAACTGACAGTGGCCGGACAAAAGCTGCTCCTGGATGCCAAACCCGTCCACGACGAAACGCTGGCATCTGCCCTGGCTGCGGCCGAACGGGTTCCGGAACTCGAGCCGCTGGTGCGGGCGATCGGGGCTTTGCAGGCAGTCTGACGCACGCACCCCCAGGGGTGGCCTGGCTTTCGCCGGGCCGCCCAGGAGGGGCCGCACCCCTTAACGACCAAAGGCCGGAGTCCCGTGTTTCCACGGGACTCCGGCCTTTATGGTCGGGCTGACAGGATTTGAACCTGCGACCCCTTGACCCCCAGTCAAGTGCGCTACCAAGCTGCGCTACAGCCCGCTGGTTCCACCGTTCTCCGCCATGGTATTCCTCCGAAGATTCCTACCTAAGCAGTCCGGCCGAACCACCTCCAAAAGCTTACACGAAGTTGGAGGCCGCTTATGCCATCCGAGCCAAAGTTGGCTGTGATGCGCGTCTCATTTACTTTTTCCGGCCGCGCTTCTCGCGAACGCGCATGTTGACCTCGATAGGCGTGCCCTCGAAGCCGAACGTTTCGCGCAGGCGCCTCGTGATGAACCGGCGGTATCCGGGGTCCAGGAAGCCAGTGGTGAACAGCACGAACTTCGGCGGCCTGCTGGAGGCCTGGGTGCCGAAGAGGATGCGCGGCTGCTTTCCGCCACGGACGGGGTGCGGGTGGGCAGCTACCAGTTCACCCAGGAACGCGTTGAGGCGTCCCGTGGGAATACGGCGGTCCCAGCTCTCCAGCGCCGTGTCCAACGCAGGAACCAAACGGTCCTTGTGCCAGCCGGTCTTGGCGGAAATGTTCACCCGGGGGGCCCATTCAACGTGCGCCAGGTCCTGTTCGATTTCGCGTTCCAAATAACGGCGACGCTCATCATCCAGGAGGTCCCACTTGTTGAAGGCCAGGACCAGCGCACGGCCGGACTCGATGGCCAACTGCAGGATGCGGACGTCCTGCTCGCTGAGGACTTCGTCCACTGCGAGGAGCACGACGGCGACCTCCGCCTTCTCGAGCGCGGCCTGCGTTCGCAGCGAGGCGTAGAAATCCGCGCCCTGGGCCATGTGCTGGCGGCGGCGGATACCGGCAGTGTCCACGAAGCGCCACGTACGGTCGCCGAGTTCGATGAACTCGTCTACGGGGTCACGCGTAGTTCCCGCCAACGGGTCCACCACAACACGCTCCGAGCCAGCGAGCTTGTTCAACAGCGAGGACTTGCCCACGTTCGGGCGACCGATGAGTGCGATGCGGCGTGGACCACCGGACCGCTCGACGCCTTCCACCAGCGAGAACTCCGGCAAGGTGTCAATGACATGGTCCAGGAGGTCGGCGACCCCGCGGCCGTGCAGGGCCGAAACCGGATACGGCTGGCCGAAACCCAGGCCCCACAAGGAGGCAGAGTCGGCTTCCTGCGCAAAGTCGTCCACCTTGTTGGCCACCATGATGACCGGCTTCTTGCTCTTGCGGAGCATCTTCATGACGCCCTCATCGGTTGCCGTGGCGCCAACGGCGGAGTCCACAACGAACAGCACTGCGTCAGCCAGCTCGACAGCCATCTCGGCTTGGTCGGCCACGCGGGCATGGATGCCCTTGGCGTCGTGCTCCCACCCGCCGGTATCCACCAGCGTGAAGTTCTTGCCGTTCCAGCGCGCCGAATACATCACACGGTCGCGGGTGACACCCGGGGTGTCCTCAACCACGGCCTCGCGACGGCCCAGGATGCGGTTGACCAGGGTGGACTTGCCAACATTGGGACGCCCGATGATGGCCAGGACGGGATCCAGCTTGAGTGGTCCCTCGTCGCCTTCGTCCTCGTAGTCTCCGCTGAGCAGGGCAGCGTCGTCTTCGTCGAGCTCGTAATCATCGAGTCCGGCACGGAGGGTGGCGGCCCGGAGCTCTGCCTCCTCGTCGTCCAGCGCAGCCAGGTTTTCAGCCACCTGGTCGGTGCCGGTGGGCGTGTATTCGTCGTCGCCGGCACCATGGTGGCCGGATTTTTGAGTCGTATCGCTCATTGCACTTTCCTTCAGTGGTGGTCTGCCGGGGTTCCGGCTACTTCGATGTGGCGGTGGTGTTGGTCCGGTTCAGGGGCCGCTTCCCGGGGAAGGGCCTGCCCGGTCTTCCGGACGGCTTCCTGGACGTGTGCTGCCAAGGCATCGCGGATTGCCGCCGCCGCCCTGTCCATTGAAACACGCCCCGGTTCGCCCTTCCGGCGCTGCACCGTCAGGGGTTCGCCGAAGCTGACGTACAGCTTCCTGCGCAGGCGGGGAATATGGTCACGGTGCTCGCCCGGGTGCCGCGTTCCAAGGATGGCCACGGGAATCACCGTGGCACCGGAGTTGACAGCCAACCAGGCAACTCCGCTGCTGATGCTTTCGGCGGCACCGGTCCCCCGCGTCCCTTCAGGCAGGATGCCGACGCAACGGCCGCCGTCGAGCAGTTCCTTGCCCAGGTGCAAGGCGGCACGGTCGCCGCTGCGGTCCACCGGGATCTGGCCCGAAGCCGTCAGGACCCTGCCCAGGAACCCCTTGAACATCTCCTTCTTGACCATGATGTGCATGGGCCGCGGCGCGGCTCCGTACATGACGGGGCCGTCCAGGAAGCTGATGTGGTTGGCGGCAAAAATGACCGGACCGGCGGCAGGGATATTGCTCTTGCCCGCCACCGACGTCCTGTACAGAACGTGATCCAGGAACCACCCGATGGGACGGCTCCAGAAGCGGTTCCAGGATGCCGGTAGCCGCTGCTGCTCAGTCGCCATAGATGACCTTGCTGACAATCGCCAACGCAGTTTGGACGGTTTCCTCGAAGTCGAGGTCCGAAGAATCCAGGGTCACCACGCCGTCAGCGGCCTGCGTGAAGTTCACCACCGTGGAATCCTTCGCATCGCGCTGGAGCACCTGGGCGGCCAGTTGTTCGTTGCTCTGGGTCCCGCCCAACTGGATTCCGCGACGTCGGAGCCTGGCTTCCTCGCTGGCGGTCAGGAGCATGCGCACTTCGGCTCCGGGCGCGACGACCGTGGTGATATCGCGGCCTTCCACCACCATGCGGTGATGGTGCTGGTCGATCAGTTGCCGCTGACGGCGGATCAGTTCCGTCCTGGCACCCAGGGTGGTGGCCACGGCACTCACGGACGAGGAAATCCGGGGATCCCTGATTTCCTCCGTCACGTCGGTTCCGTCCACAGCCACGTACTCGTTCGCGGCACTGGTGCTGATTTCCAACGGCATGGTCTTGGAAGCAAGTTCAACGGCGGCGCCATCGTGAAGGTCCACCCCTGTCTTAAGGCAGTACCAGGTCAGCGCGCGGTACATGGCGCCCGTGTCCAGATAGGCCAGCTTCAGCCGCTTGGCCACTTCCTTGCTGACACTCGATTTGCCCGATCCCGAAGGACCGTCGATCGCTATCACGAGCGGCTTGCCGGGACGGGCAACCGTCTCCGGGCCAAAGAATTCACGCGTCATTACTGGAGTACCCGCCATCCACGATCGGTCAATGCTTCAACAAGGAGGTCGTGCTTGCTGGGCAGGACGGAGATTTCCACCATGCCCACGTTCTGTCCCGACGAATGGTCCAGCCGAAGGTCTTCCAGGTTGACGCCGATCTCGCCGATCTCGGTGAGGAGCTGCGCGATCTGGCCCGGCCTGTCATCGACCAGGATGGTCAACCAGGAATATGCCTGCGGCGGGCCGCCATGCTTCCCCGGGATCCGGGCCTGCCCGGCGTTGCCTTCGCTGATCAGTTGGGCGAGGTCAAGCCTGGCACCAGGGGCCAACGGATCTTCCAAGGTACCGATCAGCCGGTTGAGGTCCTCACGGACGCCATGGAGAATTTCCACGACCTTGCCCGCATTTCCACCGAGGATCTGGACCCAAAGGGTGGGATCGCTCGCTGCGATACGCGTGGTGTCCCGCAGGCCGTTACCGGCAAGGGACAGCGCATGGAGCGGCGTGCCTTGAAGCCGGCTGGCCAGCAGTGAGGACATGATCTGCGGCAAGTGCGACACCAGGGCCACAGCCTCATCATGTTCATCGGCGCTGAACTGGGAAACAAACGCGCCCAGGTCCCCCGCCAGCGAACGCGCCACTTGGCGTGCCTCGTCCGCTGTTTCGTCGGACGGGCAGATGACCCACGGCATGGACGTGAACAACTCGCCCCTGGCAGCCACGGGTCCGGACTTCTCCCGGCCTGCCATCGGGTGGGTGCCCACGTAGCGGGACATATCCACGCCCCGCGAACGCAAGTCGGCCTGGATGGCGGCCTTGACGCTGGCAATATCGACGACCACCGCTTCCGGGTAGTCAGCCAACGCCTTCTCGACGACGTCTGCCGTGACATCCGGCGGTGCTGCCACAACCACAAGCTGCGGCTGGGCATCCAGCTCGTCAAGCGGACGCCCCGCGCCAATGTCCACGGCCACAGCCTGGTTGGTGGGCGAGGTGTCGAACAGGAAAACCGGGACGCCGCGCCCACGCAGGCCGAGGCCAATGCTGGCACCGAGCAGGCCCGTACCAAGTACCACGACGGGGCCATCCAGATGGCCCCGTCCGTGCGTGCGGAATGCCGACATGACTAGAGTCCCACGGCGGCCATCAAGTGGCCGATTTCCTGCTTGCCGAGGTTGCGGATGCTGCCCTGGCGCTGGTCGCCCAGGCCAATCGGTCCGACCTTGACGCGGACCAGGCGCTGCACCGGGAAGCCGACGGCGTCGAACATGCGGCGCACAATGCGGTTCTTGCCGGAGTGCAGCACGACCTCGATGAGCACGTGGCCAGGCGTTGAGTCAACCAGACGGAAGGAGTCCACTGCCGCCACGCCGTCTTCAAGCTCGACGCCCGACTTCAGTTGGGCTCCGACACCCTGCGGGAACGGTCCCCTTACCTGGACCAGGTACGTCTTGGGTACCTCGTACGAAGGGTGGGTCAAGCGGTTGGCGAGCTCGCCGTCGTTGGTCAGCAACAGCAGACCCTCGGTGGCGACGTCCAAGCGGCCCACGTGGAACAAGCGTTCGCCCTTGTTCTTGTTGGTCTTGAGGAAATCGCTGATGCACGGACGGCCCTCGGGGTCTTCCATGGTGGACACGACACCCTTGGGCTTGTTGAAGACCATGTAGACCAGGGTTTCGTCCAGCTGGATGCGGATGCCGTCCACGTGGATGACCGCCGACTTGGGGTCGACGCGCATGCCAAGCTCCGTGGTGATCTGGCCGTCCACTTCGACGCGGCCTTCCAGGATCATTTCCTCGCACACGCGGCGGGAAGCCACGCCTGCCTGGGCCATGACCTTCTGGAGGCGCACGCCGTCAACGTCATGCAGATCCGATTGGGGAACGTCCACCCGCGGACCGCGGTTGCGGCCGGGCTTCCGGACCGGACCGAGGTTTTGGCCAAACCGCTCGCTGCCGAAGGCCTTGGAGCCGTACTGCTTGGCGTTGCCGGGCTTCGGCTTGGGCTTGAGGGCGCCGGGCGTGCCGGGTGCCTTGCCGTAACCCGGCTTGTTGGATCCGGGCTTGCGGAAGGGCTTGGCGGGCTTGGCCGCCTGGCTGCGACCGCCGGCGGTCGTGGGGTTGTCGGGGTCGAAAGGAGCCGCTTCCCGCGGTTTTGCGGCCTTGAACGGCCGGCCCTCGCCCTGCTTGAAGGTGCGCTTTCCAGCGCCGGCACTGCCGCCGCGGCCAGCAAAGCCGCCGGCGTTGGAGCGCCCTGCGCCGCCCCTTGCCTCATTGCGTCCGGAGTTGTTGCGTCCCGAACCGTTACGTGGTGAACCCTGGCGTCCCGCCTGTGTCATGACCCGTCCTTGTGTAGTATTGGCCGGCCGTCCGTGCTGCAATCAACACTAGCCAGCCCGGCAGGCAATCGCCTGCCCCTGCTGCTGCGGCACGCCCTGCGCGCCGTGAACCAATATGTATTTGTGCCGAATGCTCACATCCGGCTTGCGTCGTAATACTCGTCGATCCCCTCGAGGCCGGGAAGGTGCGGTGACAGCTGCGGCAAGTCCGCGACTGAACCGATGCCCATTCGTTCCAGGAAATAGGAGGTTGTCCGGTACAGGATTGCCCCGGACTCGGGATCGTTACCGGCGTCTTCGATCAATCCACGCTGGGTCAGTGTCCTGACGACGGAATCGACGTTAACGCCGCGAATTGCGGACACCCTGGCCCTCGAGACCGGCTGGCGATAGGCAATGACCGCCAAAGTCTCCAGTGCTGCCTGGGTCAGCCTGGTGGTTTGGCCCTCAAGGACGAACCTGCCAACGATGTGGGCGAAATCCGGCCGCGAGTAGATCCGCCAACCCCCGGCGATGTTCCGCAATTCGAAACCCCGGGGTGCGTTGCTGGCAGCGGCAAAGCCATCAGCATCCACGTCCGGGGCTTTAACAGTATAGCCGCTATACTCGCGCCGGATTTCCTGCAGCAAATCATCGACGACGGCGACGGTCACGTTCAGTCCCGCGGCCAGCTCCTCCGCGGTGGCCGGCTCGTCGATCACCATCAACACAGCCTCCAGGGCTGCCTTTGCGCCGCCGGGGAGGGCCTCGAGTTCGGCCAGGCCATCCGTGCCTGCCGGCTGGTCAGTCATCTGCGGCTCCATCTCCCAGGTCCTCGTACTCTTCGCTCACGTTTGAGCTGTCCCATTCTGCGTCGCTTCCACTCCATCGGACCACCAACTGGGCCAAGGGCGCGGGCTGCTCAAACGCGACCACGCGGTCACGGAACATCTCGAGCAGGGCCAGGAAGCGGGCAACCACCACCAGGGTGCTCTCGGCATCTGCGATCAGCACCTGGAACGTCAGCGGCGCCCCCAACTGCAGGCGGTAGCCGAGGATCCCGGCTTGCTCCTTCACACTGACAGGTGGGGCATGCAAATGGCCCAAGCCCACCTCGGTGGGCGGGGCATCTTTGGGTTCAAGCGCTTTGGCGGCCAGTTCGGCAAATTGCTCCGGGCTGTGGCGCCACACGAGTTCCGGCAACAAGGCCGCAAAATGTCCCTCCAGGGCCACTTGGCGCGGGAACCGGCGGCCTTCTTCTTCCAACTGGTTGCCGAGGAGTCCGGCCACTTCCTTGAAAGCCTTGTACTGCAGCAACCGCGCGAACAGGAGGTCACGGGCCTCCAGCAGCGCAATGTCCTCGTCGTCTTCCACCTCGCCGGCGGGCAGGAGGCGGGCAGCCTTCAGATCCAGCAAAGTGGCCGCAATGACCAGGAATTCGCTGGCTTCGTCCAGCGCCCAGTCCTCCCCCAGTTCCTGCAACCTGCGGATGTATTTGATGAACTCGTCCGTCACCGTTGCGAGGGCAACTTCGGTGATATCCATCTTGTGCTTGGCGATCAGGCCCAGCAGCAGGTCGAAGGGGCCCGTGAAATTGGCCAGCCGTACCTCGAAGCCGCCCTTTGACGCTTCGGAGGTGCCGGCGTCGGGCGTTGAAACGGAGGAGTCCACCGCGAGCGGTGGGGCAGAAGGCGATCCCACGCCGACGGCTAGGGTGCGCCGCCGCGCGAGATCAGTTCCTTCGCGAGCCGGCGGTAGGCATCCGCACCGACGTGGTTGCCCGCGTAGCTGGTAATGGGCTCGGCGGCAACGGTGGCGTCGGCGAACTTGATGGAACGCTTGATGACGGTCTCGAACACTTTGTCACCGAACGCCTCCACCAGGCGGGAGATGACCTCGCGGCTGTGCAGGGTGCGGGCGTCGTACATGGTGGCCAGGACGCCGTCCACCTGCAGGCGTGGATTCAGGCGGTCCTGCACCTTCTCGATGGTTTCCACCAGGAGGGCGACAGCGCGGAGGGCGAAGAACTCGCAGATGAGCGGGATGATGACACCGTGGGCGGCAGTCAGTGCGTTGACGGTCAGCAGGCCCAGCGACGGTTGGCAGTCGATCAGGACGACGTCGTATTCGTCCTCGACGCTCTTGAGGGCACGGTCCAGTACCTGCTCGCGGGCCACTTCGTTGACGAGCTGCACTTCGGCGGCGGACAAGTCGATGTTGGCCGGCAGGAGGTCCACGCCCTCCACGCCGGTCTGGTGGATGGCTTCGCGGATGCTCACCTTACGGTCCATCAGCACGTTGTAGACGGTGAGGTCCAATTCATGGGGGTTGACGCCCAACCCCGCCGACAGGGCGCCCTGCGGGTCGAAGTCCACCAACAGCACGCGGCGGCCGTACTCGGCGAGCGCGGCGGCAAGGTTGATGGTGGACGTGGTCTTGCCCACTCCACCCTTCTGGTTGACCATGGCGATGACTCTCGCCGGGCCGTGCGAGGCAAGCGGAGCCGGTTCCGGGAAGTCGCGGTGCGGGCGGCCCGTGGGCCCCATGATTGCGTCTTCCAGATCGAGCTCGGTGCCTGCCAGGGTTGCTGTTCCCCGTTCGATGCTCACGTATCCAACCACTCTTTCGACGACGATCTTCCCGGCCGCCGGTCCCGTGGGACCAGCACTGCTACCCACCTAGGCTACAGCGACCGACACGGTATTCCGGGGAACTTGACATTGCCCGGCCTTTGAGCCTTTACCCTCTAGTAGAGGTGGAAGGTTTAGGGTCTGCCCGCTCCCCCGCGCGCGAAAGAAGGCCGGCGCCCCTGCGGGCACCGGCCTTCAGACGGGCTCGGGATTCGGTGGAGGACTAGACGGTTGCCTTCTCGCGGGCTTCGGCTTCGGGAGCCTCGGCCACCTCGTCGTGGGCCAGCATGGTCTGCTCGTCGAAGGGTGCATTGCCCGAGAGGACCTCGTTGACCTGACGGTTATCGATTTCCTTGACCCACGTGCCGATCAGAACTGTGGCCACGGCGTTGCCGGTGAAGTTGGTCAGCGCCCGCGCCTCGGACATGAAGCGGTCAATACCGACGATCATGCCCACGCCACCCAGCAGCTCCGGCTTGTGTGCCTGCAGTCCGGCGGCCAGCGTTGCCAAGCCGGCGCCGGTGACGCCTGCCGCACCCTTCGAAGCGATGATCATGAAGACCAGGAGGGAGATCTGGGCGCCCAGGTCAAGCGGCGTCCCCATGGCGTTGGCAACGAACAGGGAGGCCATGGTCAGGTAGATGGCCGTGCCGTCCAGGTTGAAGGAGTAACCGGTGGGGACCGTCACGCCGACAACAGGCTTGGAAACACCCAGGTGTTCCATCTTCGCGATGAGGCGAGGCAGCGCAGCTTCGGAGGACGAGGTGGAGAAGATGAGCAGGTATTCGCGGGCCAGGTACTTCATCAGCTTGAAGATGTTCACACCGGCGACTGCACGGAGCAGGGTGCCGAGGATGACCACGATGAACAGGATGCAGGTGATGTAGAACGCGATCATCAGGGTGAACATGCTGAGGATTGCCTGCGCACCGGTTGCGCCCACGACGGCGGCAATGGCACCGAACGCACCTACCGGGGCGAGCCACATGATCATGATCAGGATGCGGAACACGAGGCGCTGCCCGTGGCCGATGGCGGCGAGGATCGGCTGGCCCTGCTTGCCCATCTTCTGGAGCGCGAAGCCCACCAGGATGGCGGCCAGCAAGGTGGGAAGCACCGGAATATCCCCGGGAATGATGCCGAGCAGGAAGTCCACTGTGCTGTCCGTGGCGGCCTTCTTGTTGGGGTCGTAGGGGGTCAGCTTGAGGCCCTCGCCCGGGTGGATCAGGTTGCCGACCACCAGGCCGATGGCGAGCGCGAACGTGGACATGGCCACGAAGTACCCCAGGGCGAGTCCGCCCACCTTGCCCACCGTGGCGGCCTTGGCAATGGAGCCGATGCCCAGGACGATGGTGCAGAAGATGACGGGTGCGATCATCATCTTGATCAGCTTGATGAAGCCATCGCCGAGCGGCTTGAGCGACTTGCCGACTTCGGGGAACACCAGGCCAACAACGGCACCGAGCACGACTGCGAGAATGACAGCGATGTACAGGTAGTGCGACTTGTCGAGCCCCTTGCGCCCGCCGGTGGCGGCCAATGCCGACTCTCCTCGTTGAGAGGTCATGGGAATCTCCTTCTGGATACTGTGTAAGGCGCTGCGGTCCTGCACTTGTGTCCACTCCGCTGCCCTTGTGTGATATCCATCATTCAGCCGCTGGTGACATACATCACCGTTGCGGTCATATTGGTCATGGGAGGCCCACACGTGTTTCATAGCTGGAGCATTGCCCGCCGCTTGTTCGTGGCGAACCTGCTGTTCGTCATGGTGCTGACGGCGGCGTTCGGCGCTTTCTCCGTGGCCGAGGCCAGGAACCGGGCCTACGACGATGCGGGCAGCCGGATGCAGGCGATCGTCGCTTCCATTGCCAACAACCCCTTGGTCCTGCAGGCTGCCTCCAGCCCCGACCCTTCCGCCACCCTGCAGCCCTATGCCTTGAAGGTCATGGACACCGCGGATGCGGATTTCATCACCATCATGGCCCCGGACCGGACACGGTGGACCCACCCCCGGCCCGAGGAACTCGGCAAGCCCTACATCGGAACCATCGAGCCGGCCCTGCAGGGCCAAACGTTTACCGAAGTAACTGCGGGAACCTTGGGCCCGTCGGTCCGGACCATCGCCCCGGTCAAGGACGCGGCCGGGTCCGTTAAAGCCCTGGTGGCAGCGGGCATCACGGTGCGCACGGTGGACACCGATCTCGCTGAGCGGCTGACCGTCATCGGCGCCATTGCCCTGGGGGTCCTCTTCTTTGGTTCCGTGGCGTCCTGGTTGCTCGGACGATACCTGCGCTCCGTCACGCGTGGATGGGGACCGGAGCAGCTGGCCCAGCTCTTCGCCTACTACGAGTCGGTCCTGCACTCGGTGCGCGAGGGTCTCATCCTCATCGACACGCGCGGCAACGCCGTCATGTACAACGACCAGGCGGCCGAATTGCTCGGCTTGGAGCCGTCCGAAGCGGACCGCTCCCCCGACCAGGCACCGCGGCTCGCCGAGCTTCCCTTCGACGGCAGCCTGCGCGCCCTGTTCGAGTCCGGCCGGCCGGCACATGACGAGATCCATCTGACGGGTTCCCGGATCCTGGTGGTAAACCAGGCCCCGGCTGTTGGTCCCGTCCCACCCAGGAGCCGCCAGAAACCGGCGGTCTACGGCACCGTGGCCACCATCCGCGACCGGACCGAGATCGAAGCCCTTGGCACGGAACTGGAAACCATGAAGACCCTCTCCGACGCCCTGCGCGCACAGACCCATGAGCACGCCAACCGCCTGCACATGATCGTTTCCCTCCTGGAGCTCGGCCGCACGCCCCAGGCGCTCGAGTTTGCCACGAAGGACCTTGAGCTGAGCCAGCAACTGACGGACGACATGCTGGCCGCAGTGGACGAACCGGTGATGAGCGCCCTGGTGATGGGCAAGGCCGCCGAGGCCCACGAACGCGGCGTGGATCTGACGGTCCGGACGTCCGGCACCGCGGGCGTTCGCGGATTGGAAATCCAGGACCTGGTGACCATCGTGGGAAACCTGCTGGACAACGCCATCGACGCAGCGGCAGCCGGCGGGCTCCCCCGATCGGTGGAACTTGAGGTCCTGACCGGAGGTGCCGCCGTCGAATTCGTGGTCCGGGACTCCGGCGCCGGCATCGATCCGGCGTCGATCGACGACGTCCTGCAGTACGGCTACAGCACCAAGTCCTCGACGGGGGATCCGCGCGGCAGCCATGGCAGGGGCGTCGGGCTGGCACTGGTGCGGCAAGCGATCCAAAGGCTCAACGGTACGATGTCCATCGATAATCCGGGGACAACAGACAACCCTGGCGGCGCGCAGTTCCATATTGTGCTGCCCACAACGGCTCCCGGGGAAGGGAAGGCATGACAGATATCCGCGTCCTGGTGGTCGAAGACGAACCGATCGCTTCCGATGCCCACTCGGTCTATGTGGGGAGGATCGACGGCTTTACCGTGGTTGGCACCGCCCCCGACGGCCAGTCGGCCCTCCGCCTCCTGGGCGAATTCGCCGCTTCCGGCTCACCTGTCGACCTGGTGTTGCTGGATATGAACCTCCCCGACCTCCACGGACTGGACGTGGCCCGACGCATGCGGTCCGCTGGAATCCTTGCGGACATCATCGCCATTACGGCCGTCCGCGAACTCAGCATTGTCCGGAGCGCTGTGTCGATCGGCGTGGTCCAATACCTCATCAAGCCGTTTACGTATGCCACCTTCGCGGACAAGCTCACCAGCTACCGCGCTTTCCGCGACCAATTGGCTGGTTCCACCACAGGGACCCCCGGCGCCGGCGCCTCGCAGAGCGATGTGGACCAGGCCTTTGCCAGCCTTCGCGCCCCCACGGACCTGCCCCTGCCCAAGGGGCTCTCCCCCTCGACACTGGAGGCAGTCAAGGACCTGGTACGCGCCCGTGAACTGCCGGTGTCCGCCAGCGAAGTCATGGAAGCAGTGGGAATGTCCCGCGTGACGGCCCGGCGCTACCTGGAGTACTTGGCCGACGCCGGCACGGTCACCCGGACCCCGCGGTACGGAACCCCTGGGCGGCCCGAAAACGAATACGGATGGCGCCGAAACTGACGGACTATGTATACAATAACGCCACATGGGCGGCGCATCATGGCGCATTTTCAGCTGTTTGTATACACTGGAAACCATGCGCGCCAGTGATCGGGCTTACACCGCCCTCCGTGAGGACATCATCGAATGGCGCCTCCGTCCCGGTACCGTCCTGGCGGAAGTGGAGCAGTCCGAACGCCTCGGCGTCTCCAGGACGCCGGTCAGGGAAGCACTCGGCCGACTGACCGCTGAAGGACTGACGACGGCGGCAGGCGGCCGGGGCGTCGTGGTCACCGACATCTCCCTCGAGAGCATCGATGAGCTCTTCGAACTGCGAGAAACCTTGGAAGTCAGGGCCGCAGCCTTGGCCGCGGAACGCGGCGATCCCGGCATTTTTAGTGAACTGCAGGCACAACTGGACCGCGCGCCCGGGCTGCTCCGGGAATCGGACCCGGCCCGTCACGATTACTACGCACTCGTGGGGCGCCTGGACGACGCCATCGATGCCGCTGTTGCCAACACCTACCTCGCCCAAGCCATGCGGAGCCTCCGTGTCCATCTGGTCCGCATCCGGCGACTCGCGGTCGATGATTCCGCCCGACTCGCCGCCGCGGCCGCGGAACATGCAGCCATCGCCGAAGCGATCGCCGCCGGGAACCCACGGTTGGCCAAAGCGGCCACCATCGTCCACCTGCACCGCAGCCTCACCCACGTCAAAGCCGCACATCCGGCCCAGTGAACCGTCCAACCCAAAGGAGCACCATGGTCCAGAACCATCACGTCCGTGTTTACAAGTCCGAGGAGAACCTGCCCCGCGAGGAGCAGTTGGCTCACAAGATCGCCGTGGTCGCGGCTGATCCTGTGGAGGTCACGGCCGAGGTGACGGACATGGTGATCAACCGGATCATCGATAACGCCTCGGTGGCGATCGCCTCGCTTAACCGCGCGCCCATCGTCGCTGCCCGTGCCCAGGCCCTCACCCACGGACCCTCTGCCAACGGCAAGGGCGCTTCGGTGTTTGGTATCGAGGAGCGGGTTTCGCCGGAGTGGGCTGCGTGGGCTAACGGCGTGGCCGTCCGTGAACTGGACTACCACGACACGTTCCTGGCTGCGGATTACTCCCACCCCGGCGACAACATCCCGCCCATCCTGGCCGTCGCCCAGCACGTGGGCTCCAACGGTGCCGACCTGGTCCGGGCGATCGCCACGGGTTATGAGATCCAGGTGAACCTGGTCAAGGCGATCTGCCTGCACAAGCACAAGATCGACCATGTAGCCCACCTCGGCCCCTCCGCAGCCGCAGGCATCGGCACCCTGCTCGGCCTGGACGTGGAGACCATCTTCCAGTCCGTTGGCCAGGCCCTGCACACCACCACCGCCACCCGGCAGTCCCGCAAGGGCGAGATCTCCACGTGGAAGGCCCACGCCCCGGCCTTCGCTGGAAAGATGGCCGTTGAGGCAGCGGACCGGGCCATGCGTGGACAAACGTCCCCCGTGCCGATCTACGAAGGCGAAGACGGCGTGATCGCCTGGATGCTCGACGGCCCGGACGCCTCCTACGAGGTACCGCTGCCGGAGAAGGGCGAGGCCAAGCGCGCCATCCTGGACACGTACACCAAGGAACACTCCGCCGAGTACCAGGCACAGGCTTGGATTGACCTGGCCCGCAAACTCAACCGTGAACACCCCGAAACCACCGACCCGGCCAACGTGGCCTCAGTGCTGATCAAGACCAGCCACCACACGCACTACGTCATCGGCTCCGGCGCCAACGACCCCCAGAAGTACTCCCCCACGGCGTCCCGGGAAACCCTTGACCACTCCATCCCCTACATCTTCACCGTCGCCCTGCAGGACGGCGCCTGGCACCACGTGGACTCCTACGCCCCCGAACGCGCCACACGCCCGGACACCGTGGAACTCTGGCACAAAGTCACCACCGTGGAAGACCCGGAATGGACCCGCCGCTACCACTCCCTGGACATCGCCGAGAAGGCCTTCGGCGGCACTGTTGTCATTACACTCACGGATGGAACCGTGGTCACTGACGAGATCGCCGTCGCCGACGCGCACCCGCTCGGAGCCCGGCCGTTCGCCCGCGAACAGTACGTGAACAAGTTCCGCACCCTTGCGGCCGGTTTGGTGGAGGAGGCCGAAATCGAACGGTTCCTCGCCGCCGTCGAACGCGTCACCGAACTCGGTGAAGGCGAACTGGACCAGCTCAACATCACCGCCGCCCCCGGCGTCATCAACCTCGAAACAGCTCCGAAGGGACTGTTCTAAATGCTGTACTCCAAGACCACACCCGAACAGAAACGGGTGAAGCTCCGCGAATTGCTCGGCTCCGGGACTGTCCAGCAGTTCCCGGGCGCCTTCAACCCGCTCTCCGCGCGCTTGATCGAGGAAAAGGGCTTCGCCGGGGTCTACATCTCCGGCGCGGTCCTGGCCAACGACCTTGGCCTGCCGGACATCGGCCTGACCACCCTCACCGAAGTCGCCACCAGGGCGGGCCAGATCGCCCGCATGACCGATCTGCCCTCCCTGGTGGACGCGGACACGGGCTTTGGTGAACCCATGAACGTGGCCCGCACCGTCCAGGAACTCGAAAACGCAGGCCTGGCCGGCTGCCACATCGAGGACCAGTTCAACCCCAAGCGCTGCGGACACCTGGACGGCAAAAACGTGGTGGACCTCGACACCGCCACCAAACGCATCCGCGCCGCAGCCGACGCCCGCAGGGACCCGAACTTCCTCATCATGGCCCGCACCGACATCCGCGCCGTGGATGGCCTCCAAGCGGCCCAGGACCGGGCCAAGGCCCTGGTGGATGCCGGCGCCGACGCGATCTTCCCCGAAGCCATGCGGGACCTCAACGAGTTCCAAGCCATCCGCGACGCTGTGGATGTGCCCATCCTGGCCAACATGACCGAGTTCGGAAAAAGCGAGCTCTTCACCACCGAACAGCTCCAGGGCGTCGGCGTGAACATGGTGATCTACCCCGTGACGCTCCTCCGCATTGCCATGGGCGCTGCAGAGCGTACTCTGGAATCGATCAAGGCTGCGGGGACCCAAGAGGCACACGTCGACTCCATGCTTACGCGTGCTCGCCTCTACGACCTCGTGGATTACGAGGCATACAACCAATTCGATACCGGCGTTTTCAACTTCCAGGTTCCTGGCATCCGCTAGGTCCGGATCAACATAGGGGACGCAGGCAACCGGGATCCCTCCGGTGGCCTGCACAAGAACGAAGGAGTTCAGCATGGCAGCTGAAGACATCAAAAAGGGCCTCGCCGGAGTCGTGGTGGACTACACCGCCGTTTCAAAGGTCAATCCGGACACCAACTCCCTGTTGTACCGCGGGTACCCGGTGCAGGAACTGGCAGCCAAGTGCAGTTTCGAGGAAGTCGCCTACCTGCTGTGGAACGGCGAACTGCCGGACGAGTCGCAACTGGCAGAGTTCACGGCCCGCGAGCGCGCCGGCCGCGCACTGGATCCCGTGGTCAAGTCGGTCATCGACACGCTCCCGACAAGCGCACATCCCATGGATGTCTGCCGGACCGCGGCCTCGGTGCTGGGCGCCCGTCACGAACTTGCCGAGGATTCCTCACCTGTTGCCAACCAGAAGAAGGCTGTGGATCTGTGGGCAGCCATGCCTGCCGTGGTGGCTTATGACCAGCGCAGGCGGCGCGGCCAGGACGTGGTGGAACCACGGGACGATCTGGACTACTCGGCAAACTTCCTCTGGATGACCTTCGGCGAGGAACCGGTGGACGAGGTGGTCGAGGCCTTCAACGTCTCGATGATCCTCTACGCCGAGCACTCCTTCAATGCGTCCACGTTCACCGCCCGCGTGGTCACTTCGACGCTTTCCGACTTGCACTCCGCGGTGACGGCGGCGATCGGGGCACTCAAGGGCCCCTTGCACGGCGGCGCCAACGAGGCCGTCATGCACACCTTCGACGAAATCGGCATCCGCCCGGAGGAATCCCTGGAGGACGCGGCAGCCCGGGCGCGTACGTGGATGGAAGACGCCCTGGCGCAGAAGAAGAAGGTCATGGGCTTCGGCCACCGCGTCTACAAGCACGGCGACTCCCGCGTTCCCACCATGAAAGCCGCCCTGGACAAGATGATCGCCCATTACGGACGGCCTGAACTCCTGGGACTCTACAACGGCTTGGAGCAGGCCATGGACGAGGCCAAGGCCATCAAGCCCAACCTCGACTACCCGGCCGGTCCCACGTACCACCTCATGGGATTCGACACCCAGACCTTCACGCCGCTGTTCGTCGCCAGCCGCATCACCGGCTGGACCGCCCACGTCATGGAGCAGTTGGCGTCCAACTCACTCATCCGCCCATTGAGCGAATACAACGGACCGGAAGAGCGGCACGTCCCCTAACGGGTCTAGCACCACGGCATGACGCACGACGGCGGGCCGGTCACCTGGGGTGACCGGCCCGCCGTCGTGCGCTTCTGTGGGGGGTGAATCGGCTCCGTACCGTCACTCGACGCCCGTCCATTCCCTGGTCTGGACGCCCGCCACGTTCTGGTTGTCCGGCGCGAGTTCCACCCGCACGGCGATGCGGCGGCCGGAAATCATGGCCGGAAGCCAATGCTCGGCATCGGCCCACATCCGCTCCACCGGCAGCTGCTCCACCGGGTACCAGCCGGGCGCGATTTCATCGCTCTCGGACGGTTCGCCCTCCCAGTGCCGGGTGAGGAAGACGGTGGTGGCCATGTTCCACTCGGGCCTGGCGGGGAAAATGAAGTCCACGGTTCCTGCGGGGACGAGGTCAGCGGCATCGACCACCACGTGGATCTCTTCCATAACCTCCCGGCATGCGGCTTCGATGGCCGTCTCGCCGGCCTCGACATGGCCGCCGACACCCACCACCTTGCCGCTGCCGAATCCGGTCTTCTTGGTTCCGAGAAGGACGTACTGGCCCTCCGCGTCATCGCGGAGGAGAAAGCACAACGTCACATGGGCTGCAGTCATGCTGCCCACCTTAACCCGGTCTCCCCCCGTCCGGCCGCCATTGCTACAGTGAGCCCATGAACGAAGCCGGGGGTAAACCGCGGGCGGCGACGGCCGCCGTCGAGCATGCTGCCGAAGTACCCGGGACCCCGTCGGCCGAAGCGGTGGTCCCTGTACCAGATCCGGTGACCCAAGCGGCAGGTCCAGAGGCTCCGACGGATGGTCCGGTTTCCACGGCCGCTCCGGACCGCGACGCGTGGTTGCCGCGCTGGCTGGTGGCGCACCCCCTGTACTCCGGGTGGGCCTGGACGGTGCTGTGGTCCGGGCTGATCGTCCTGGACGAAGTGGTGGACCTGGCTGGCTGGACCTGGTACCTGCTGGTGTTGGTAGCCGCGCTGCCCACGCTGGTGTCCACGTTAGTGGTCCTTCACGCGACCCCGCGCAGCCACCTTAAAGCAGTGGACGCGACCGTGCTGGGCCACTTCTTCGTGCGGTTCCTGGCGCTGGTAGCCGCTTTCATGGTGTGGGCCGCCTCCGTGGTGATGAGCGCTTCCATCTCCACCACCGTCCAAACGGTGATCGGTGATTCCGAAAAGGAAGTCACGGCCTTGGGCTTCAACCTGATGGTGGCATCGGTACCGTTGGTGTTGTCCGTGCTGTGGATGGCCTTCATTGTGCGCTGTGCCTGGTTCCTGCGGAGGCTGCGTGGTTGGCGGCAAATACCGGTGAAGACCCGGGTGCCCAAGAAGTTCCTCCGCGGACGGCCCGCCCTCAAGCGCGTCGTAGTGGGCCTGGCCCACCCCGGATTGCTCCTGGTGGCCGGCCTGGGAACATCGCTGCTGGCCGTCTTCGTGGACGCAGTAGAGCTGACGTTCAGCGTGATTGGCTAGGGCTGCTACCCAAGCGCCCGGGGATGCGCTGCAGCATAAACCTCACGCAACGTATCAGCCGTCACCAGGGTGTACACCTGCGTGGTGGTCACCGAGGCATGGCCCAGCAGTTCCTGCACGACGCGCACATCCGCTCCGCCTTCCAGGAGGTGGGTGGCAAAGGAATGCCGCAGTGTGTGGGGCGAAACATCCTTGGTGATATTCGCTTTCTCAGCCGCGGTCTTCAGGATGGTCCAGGCGCTCTGCCGGCTGATCCGGCCGCCGCGCGCGTTGAGGAACAGGGCCGGGGTGCCCTTGCCCTTGGACGCAAGGAGCGGCCTGCCGCGGACAACGTAAGCTCCGACTGCCCGGGCGCCGTAGGAGCCGAGGGGTACGAGGCGTTCCTTGGATCCCTTGCCGAACAGCCGGACAATGGCCGGGCCAGGGCCCGTTTCCTGGAGGGAGACGTCGTCCACGTCCAGGCCCACGGCCTCGCTGATGCGGGCACCCGTGGAGTAGAGGAACTCCAGGAGGGCGCGGTCCCGCAGGCCTGTGGCTGTCTCCGTGCCGGCAGCTTCGAGGATCCGGGTTACCTCATCCACGCTGATGGCCTTCGGAAGCCTCTTCCCGGGCATGGGTGGGTGGACGTCGCCCGCGGGATCGGAGGTGGTCACGCCTTCAAGAGCCCAAAACTTGTGCAACCCCCGCACCGCAACCACGGTCCTGGCCGCCGAACGCACACCCAGGACGGATGCACCGTCGGCGCCGTCGGACAGGGCCTGCACAAACGCCGTGACATGGTGACGGGTTACCCCGCCGGGCTCGCCGACCCCTTGCGCGGCAAGGAAATTGGCATAGCGGCCCAGGTCCCGGCGGTACGCGGCAAGGGTGTTCGCCGCCAAGCCGCGTTCCACTCCCACGTATTGCAGGTAATCGGTGATTCCACGGTCAATGGCTGTGGCAGTCCGGGTGGCGGCCTCGGCCATGCTCAGCGCTGGCTCGGGTGTGCCGGCCAAGGAGCATTGGCCGGGCGGAGGCTGCGGAAGCCGTCAGCTTTAGCAGCGGCCGCGGCAAGGATGCCAAGGACCGCGGAGGGGTTGTGCAGCCGGCCCTCAAGGACGGCCTGCACGGCATCGTCCAACGGAATCCAGTGCAGCTCAATCTCGGCTTCTTCGTCCGTCCGGACATGGCGTTCGGCTTCCGGAACGCCGCTGAGGCCGCGGGCCAGGTAGATTCGGACGGCCTCGCTGGAAGAGCCCGGCGAGTTGAAGAAGTCCACAAGGACGTTCCAGGTTGCCGCGGTGAGGTCCGCTTCTTCCGCCAGCTCACGGGCAGCCCCCACCACGAAGTCTTCACCCTCCACGTCCAGGAGGCCTGCGGGGATTTCCCAGAGGTCCATGCCCACCGGGTGGCGGTACTGCTTCAACAGAAGAATTTCGCCATCCACGTTCATGGGCAACACGGCCACGGCACCGGGGTGGTCGATATAGTCTCGCACCAGTGTGTCGGTGTCCTCGCCGAGCTGGAAGGAATCGCTGACCACATCCCAGATGCGGCCCTCATAGACCTTGCTGGAGGACAAAAGACGGCGCGGGCTCGGCACGTCCGAAACCTGCCGTGTTGTGCTGGGGGTTTCAGAAGTACCGGGCATCGCGCCGTCCTTTGCTTGTGCGGTTTGTTTACTTGGCAGCTACCGCGTCGGCGGCCTGCTTTGCTTCGACAGCTTCACCTTCACGGCGATCCAGTGCAGCCTTCACCAGGCCTGCGAACAGCGGGTGCGGACGCGTAGGACGCGAGCTGAGCTCGGGGTGCGCCTGGGTGGCGACGTAGTACGGGTGCACGTCGCGGGGAAGCTCCACGTACTCCACCAGCTTGCCATCGGGTGAGGTACCGGAGAACACCAGGCCCTCGGCAGCGATCTGGTCACGGTACTTGTTGTTGACCTCGTACCGGTGGCGGTGGCGTTCGCTCACTGACGTGGTGCCGTAGGTTTCGGCTACCACGGAGCCTTCGTCGAGCTTGGCTTCGTAGAGCCCCAGGCGCATGGTGCCGCCGAGGTCTCCCTTGCCGTCCACGATGTCCAACTGCTCTTCCATCGTGGCGATGACCGGGAACTTGGAGTCGGGCTCGAACTCGCTGGAGGAAGCACCCTCCAGGCCAACCACGTTGCGGGCGTACTCGATCACCATGCACTGCAGGCCAAGGCACAGGCCCAGGACAGGGAGCTTGGTTTCACGGGCGAACTTCAAGGCGCCAAGCTTGCCTTCCAGTCCACGGATGCCAAAACCACCCGGAACGCAGATCGCGTCCACGCCCGCCAGGGACTTGGTGGCACCTGCGAGGGTTTCGCATTCGTCGGAGGGAACCCAACGGATCTTGACCTTCGCCTCGTTGGCGAATCCGCCTGCGCGCAGTGCCTCGGTCACCGAAAGGTAGGCGTCCGGAAGGTCGATGTACTTGCCCACCAGGGCAACCTCGACCTCGTGCTTCGGGTTGTGCACGGCTTCAAGCAGTTTGTCCCACTTGCTCCAGTCCACGTCCTTGAACGGCAGGTCCAGGGCACGGACGATATAGGAGTCCAACTGCTGGGAGTGCAAGGTCTTTGGGATGTCGTAGATGCTCGGAGCATCGGCGGCGTTGACCACGGCGTCGATGTCGACGTCGCACATGCGGCCGATCTTCTCCCGCATGGCTTCGGGAACTTCGCGGTCCGAACGGATCACGATTGCTTCGGGCTGGATGCCGATGGAGCGCAGGGCCGCGACGGAGTGCTGCGTCGGCTTGGTCTTCAACTCCTGGGAAGGTCCGATGTACGGGACCAGGGATACATGGAGGAAGAAGACATTCGTCCGGCCGATGTCCTGGCGGACCTGGCGGGCTGACTCCAGGAACGGCTGCGATTCGATGTCGCCAACGGTTCCACCGATTTCGGTGATGATGACGTCCGGAGCGTTCTTGCCCTCGGCGGGCAGGCGCATGCGGCGCTTGATCTCGTCAGTGATGTGCGGGATGACCTGGACAGTATCGCCAAGGTACTCGCCGCGGCGCTCCTTCGCGATGACCGTGGAGTAGATCTGGCCGGTTGTGACGTTGGCCGAACCTTCAAGGTTCTCGTCGAGGAAGCGCTCGTAGTGTCCGATGTCGAGGTCGGTCTCGGCGCCGTCGTCAGTCACGAACACTTCGCCGTGCTGGAAGGGATTCATCGTGCCCGGATCCACGTTCAGGTAGGGATCGAGCTTCTGCATAGTTACAGACAAACCGCGTGCCCGCAGCAGGTGGCCGAGGCTCGAAGCCGTCAGTCCTTTACCGAGCGAGGACGCCACACCGCCGGTGACGAAGATGTGTTTGGTCGTCTTGGACGAGCCCGGGAACCGGGAATTTACACGGGAATTTGATCGCTGCACCACGGAATTCGAGCTTATCATCAATTACGCCTTCCAAGCGTCCTGTCCGGATTCCCCAAATGGTCCATGGTTGCCCAGTTACCTGCCTGCAATCAAGGGTTCGGCCGGAACAAAGTGCACTGAATGTGATTGTCCTCGCAGTGCCTCTCCCGGCCACTAGGCCTGCTGCGGAAGGAGTTTCGCGTCGTCCAGGAGCTCCTGGGCGTGGGCCTGCGCGGACTCCGAGTCCTCCTGCCCGGCCAGCATGCGGGCGAGTTCCTTGACCCGTTCTTCCTCGGACAACAACTGGACATCGCTGGAGGTGAATCCAGAGGTGGTCTTGCCATCCGCGCCGCGCACCGAGGTCTTGATGACCCGGATGTGCTGGTCAGCAAACGCGGCAACCTGGGGCAAGTGCGTGACTACCAGCACCTGGACGTGCCGGGCCAGCATGGCCAGCCGGCGTCCGATTTCGACGGCGGCACGCCCGCCGACGCCGGCGTCCACCTCGTCGAAGACGAACGTCGGAACCGGGTCCACGGCAGCGAGGACCACTTCGATGGCCAGCATGACGCGGGACAGTTCACCGCCGGATGCACCCTTGCCCAAAGGCCTCGCCGGGGCACCGGAGTGTGGTCGGAGCAGGAACGCGATCTCGTCGGTTCCCCAGGGGCCCAGGGAGCCGCTGTCCTCGAGCTCAATGACCAACGTGGCGTCGGCCATGGCCAAGGCCTTGAGCTCTGCGCTGACCCGGGAAGAGAGGTCTTTGGCGGCCTTCTGCCGCGCCTTGGTCATGGCCGCTGCCAGTTTGCGCAGCTTCTCTTCCGACGCGGCCACTTCCGCGTCCAGGGATTCGATGCGGGTCGAGTCGTCCTGGAGTTCGTCAAGGCGGATCCGCGCCACGGCGGCCCACTCCAGCACCTCGTCGATGCTCGGGGCGTACTTGCGGATCAGCTTGGCCAGCGCTGCGCGGCGTTCCTCGATCTCGGACAGTCGCTCGGGTCCCTCGGTGTCCAGGGCGGCCTGGTAGCTGGACAGTTCGGCCGCGATGTCGTTCAGGAGGAACCCAACTTCGGCCAGCCTGGCAGCCGCAGCGCCGAGCGCCTCATCATGGTCTGCCACCTGTTCGAGGGTCCGCTTCGCCGCATCCACCAAGGAGGTGGCATCGCCGGACTCACCGAACTCCTCCGCGATCAAGGACTCATGGGCTGATGCCGCGGCGATCCTCAACTCTTCGACGTTGGCCAGTTTCACAGCTTCGGCCTTGAGTGCCTCGTCTTCGCCCGGCTGGGGATCGATCTCATCGATCTCGGTCAGCGCGGCATCCAACGACTCCGCTTCGCGCAAGCGCTCACGGGCCTCGTTGCGCAGCGTCTCCAGCTCGGACTGAATCGACTTCCAGTGCTTGTACAGCTCCTGGTACTCCCCCAGCGGCTTGGCCAACGATGGTCCGGCAAAGCGGTCCAGGGCATGCCTTTGCGCTGCCGCACCCTTGAGCCTGATCTGGTCCGTTTGGCCATGGACCACCACCAGGCTCTCCCCCAACTCCGCCAGGACGCCTACCGGCGCCGTCCGCCCACCCACGTAAGCCCGGCTGCGTCCGTCGGCACTGACGGTACGGGCAAGCAGGAGTTCAGCCACGCCGTCGTACTCTTCCGCTTCGCCGCCGGCCTCGCGGGTGCGCTCCACGGCGTGGTGTTGCGGGTCGAGCTTCAGTACCGCCTCGGCGGATGCTGACTTGGCGCCGCTGCGTACGGCACCGGCGTCCGAGCGGGCGCCCAGGAGAAGCCCGACGGCGGTGACCACCATGGTCTTGCCGGCGCCGGTTTCACCGGTGACGACGCTCAGGCCAGGGCCGAGCGGAAGGGCGGCGTCGGTGATGACGCCAAGGTCACGGATTCGGAGTTCTTCAAGCATGCTTCACTTCGCATTCGTGGGGTCGGAGGGTTCACCGTGCCCAGGCTCGTGCGGGCTCGGCAAGGGTGCCGGCGACGGTGTGCGGATCACGGGGATCGGGCCGGTGTGGACCTCGCCGCTGCGTGGGGCGGGACCACGCCAGCCATGGATGGGTAGCTGGAACTTCCGGACCAGCCGGGCGGAAAACGGGGTCATGTGGGTCCGGGCCAGCCGGACTGGTGTGGCGGAGCGGGTCACTTCGACGCGGGCTCCGGGCGGCAGGTCCACCGAACGCCGGCCATCGCACCACAACACACCCAAGGCATCCGTCCGGTTCATGATCTCTACGGCCAGCTTGGACCTCGGGGATACCACCAGGGGCTTGGCGAAAAGGGCGTGGGCACTGATCGGCACGATCACCAACGCCTCCACTTCCGGCCAAACAACCGGGCCGCCGGAAGAGAAAGCGTAGGCCGTGGAACCTGTTGGAGTTGCCAGGACCACACCGTCACAGCCGAACGAGGTCAGCGGACGTTCGTCCACCTCGGTGACCACTTCCAGCATGCGCTCACGGTTGGCTTTTTCGATGGCGGCTTCATTGAGCGCCCACGTGTGCCAGATCTTTTGGCCCTTGATCCACACCTGGACATCGATGGTCATGCGCTCTTCCACCGTGTACTGGCGGCTGGCAATCCATTCAACGGTCTGGGCCAGGTCCGCACGCTCGCTCTCAGCCAGGAATCCGACATGGCCAAGGTTCACCCCCAGCAGCGGAACATCCACTTCGCGGACGAGTTCGGCAGCGCGCAGGATGGTGCCGTCGCCGCCAAGCACCATCACCAGTTCGACGTCTTCCAGGCTCACGTGATCGTGAAGGATCTCGATGGGAGTATCCACGGCGCCGAAAAAGCGTTCGACGTCGGCCAGCTCGGACTTCTGCAACACCGGAACAAGTCCGGAAGAATGCAGTTGGGTACAGGCATCCCACGCCGCGCGGAGCGATTCCTCCCGTCCGGTGTGGGCAAGGACCAATACGTGCCTGCTCATCGGGTTCTGCTTTCTAGTGGTTCGGCCAGAGTGATTCCATCAACGCAGCAACGTCCCCGTCCCGCTCTTCGATCTTAGGCAACACCGCCGACATCCTGCGTTTCATCCACAGGAAGTACTCAACATTTCCGTCCTGGCCCGGCAACGGACTGACTGCGAGGCCTTGCACCTCCAGGCCGGTATCCACCGCGGCCCGCACCACCTGGGCGACTGCCCGGCGTCGTTCCTGTTCGGAAGACACCACGCCGGTGCGGCTCAAGCGTTCCTTGCCAACCTCGAACTGCGGCTTCACCATGAGCACCAGGTCACCGCCCGGCGCAGTGCAGGCCGCCAGTGGCTCCAGGACCAACGTCAAGGAAATAAAAGAGAGGTCTGCCACGGTCAGGGACGCGGCCCCACCGATCTGATCGGGCGTCATGTACCTGACATTGAGTCCCTCATGAACATCCACCCGCGGGTCGTCCCGAAGCTGTTGGACCAACTGGCCGTGCCCGACGTCCACCGCCACCACCTGGGCAGCGCCCTGCCTCAGCAGGACGTCCGTGAAACCGCCGGTGGAGGCACCGGCGTCGAGGCACCTCCGGCCGGCGACCACCACGTCCGGGAAGGCTGCCAGTGCACCGGCGAGTTTGTGACCTGCGCGGCTGACGTAGGCGTCCTCCGGATGGGGTTCCACCTGCAAGGCTGTCCCGGCATCCACCGGCTGGGAAGCCTTGGACAGGACGGCGCCGCCGGACGTGACCTTGCCATCGGCAATGAGCTTGGCCGCATGGGTCCGGGACCTCGCCAGCCCACGGGTGACGAGTTCCTGATCGAGTCGTGCCATACGCTAGCTGTTGCCTTCCGGGGTGTCGGCGGCCGGCTGTCTCGCCGCCTGTCCCGCCGCGGCCGGCGGGAGGCCGGGTTCGGCGTCGAGGGCCTCCAACAGCGAATCATGCAGGGCCGTGTACAAGTCCGCATGCTCCGAAACCGGAGCCCCCGGAACTGCGTTCAACAGTTCCAGGGTCCGGTCGACCGCCGTTTCACCCGTGGGGGCGGCAGGCCCGGGCCATGGTGCTTCTTCAGGGGACTCGGTCATCGCACCAGTCTAGTGAGAACGCCACTCAAGCTTCGGCGCCTGCGCTTCGGAGGCATCCGGCACAGCACTCCACCAGGCCGCACACGCCGCGCGCCAGGCATCGAGATCGTCCTCGGAACCAATGACGGTCACAACATTGTCCTCCACGGAGGCGGATGCCTCCCCGCAACGGAACGAGTGGTCTTCTCCGACGACGTCCGGATAGGGCTCGTAGAGCTCCGTGAGATCCGCCAGCAAGTACGTCGGCCGTTCATCAGTCCGGGCGGCCAGGATGGTGTGCTTCGTATCGACGCCGGTCAGGACTGCCGCCGTCGCGTATCCTGCGCGGTTACCACCCAGGATGTCGGTGTCCAGGCGGTCGCCCACCACAAGCGGCCGGTCGGCCTTGAGCCGCTTCGCAGCGGCGTGGAACAGGGGCGCTTCCGGCTTGCCCGCAACCAGGGGATACTGCCCGGTCGCTGCGGCAACAGCCGCCACCAGGGTGCCGTTGCCCGGAGCCATTCCGCGGGCCTGCGGAATGGACATGTCCGTGTTGGTGGCGAACCACTTGGCCCCGCCAGCGACGACGTAGGAGGCCTCGGCAAGCTCCTTCCAGCCAATCTCCGGGTTGAAACCCTGCACCACTGCCACCGGATGTTCAGCTGCGCTGTGCACGGGCTTGAGGCCCACCAGCTCGATCTCATGGGCCAAGGCCGCACTGCCTGTAATCAGGACGTGTGCGCCCGACGGAAGCATCGAAGCAAGCAGTTCGCCCGCGGCCTGCGAGGAACTCACCACTTGGTGGTCCTCTGCCGGCGCCCCCAGTTCCCTCAGATGAGCGGCCACCTGTGCCGGTGTCCGCGACGCATTGTTGGTCACGTACCCCAAGCCGACGCCCACGGTCTCCAGCCGCTGCAGCGACTCCACGGCGCCCGGGATGGCGTGCGGCCCGGCGTACACCACGCCGTCAAGATCGGAGAGAACGGCGTCAAACGAGTCAATCAGCGCATCAGCCATTCCGGGACTCGTCTCCTGCGGTCTCGTTGTCTTCAGCATCCTCGGCCTCGTCTTCGTCCTCGTCCTCGGCGGAATCGATGTCGGACTCGGGGTCGTCGGATTCAAAGTAGTCGGACTCGGCGTCGTCCCCTTCAATATCCTCGTGGGCAGCGTCCGCGGCCGCGGCTTCAGCGATCACAGTGTCAGTTTCGCCCTGCCCGACGGCGGCGTCACCGTCCTGCTTCTGGAAACGGGGCTTCCGCTCGGCTGCTTCGTCCTCTTCGTCCCAACCGAGGTCAAGGATCTCCGGCTCCGCGAACTCGCCGACGCCCAGGGCGTTCTCGGCCACGACCGCCTGGCGCTCCCAGCGCACTGCTTCGTCAGCGCGGCCGGCAGCCGTCAAGGCCTCGGCGTAGGCGCGGAACAAACGGGGGCTGTAGGAGAAGGCCCGGTTGATGTCCAGTTGCGGGATCTCGAGTTCGGCCACCGCTGCATCCAACTGGTTCAGGTCGGCACGGGCGCCCGAAGCCACAATGGCAAGCTCAACCTTGCCCGGAGCATCCAGGTCCTGGGCCTCGGGTGAACGAACCATGTCCAAGGCACGGTCGGCGCGGCCCAAACCACGCTCGCAGTCAGCCATCACCGGCAGGTGCACGTTGGAGCCGCTGATGCGACGGTACGTACGGAACTCACGCAGCGCCTCACCGTAGTGTCCGGCAGCGTACGCCGTCAGACCCACAGCCTCGCGGACTGCGGACAAACGGCCACCGCGACGGCTCGCAGCGAGGGCGTGCTGGAACGCGAGCTCAGGTTCCACATCGATCAGGCGTCCTGCCATGACCAGGTGCTTGGCGACCCAACCGGCATTCTGGTCTTCAAGGGTCTTGATCTGGTGACCCGTGGCCCGGTCCAGTTCATTGCCCGTGACATCCGCGTCGATCTCCGGCGAACGCTCGCGGTCCGGACGGTTGGCGCTACGAATGTCCTTGGCGTTGGGCACACGGGCGGGACGGTCTTCGCGGCCTTCGCCGAAACGGCCACCACTGGGCCTGTTCTCCCCGAAGGACCGACGATCCCCACCGCGGTCATTCCGGTCACGGTCGTTCCGATCACGGTCGTTCCGATCGCGGAAGGGCTTGCGGTCATCGTCACGGCGCGGACGATAGCCGAAAACGCGGCGGTCATCGTCACGGCGCGGACCGTCAAAGTTCCGCGGACCACGTTCCGGGCGGTCACCGAAGGGCTTGCGGTCACCGTTATACGCCCGGCGCTCACCATCACGGGCAGGACGCTCGCCGCCACGTGCCGGGCGGTCACCAAAGGAACGACGCTCATCACCGTCACGGCGCGGGCGGTCACCAAAAGGCTTCCTGTCGCCACCAAACGAACGACGCTCGTCACCGTCACGACGCGGACGATCACCAAAGCTACGACGCTCATCACCGTCACGACGCGGACGATCACCAAAGCTACGACGGTCATCGCCATCACGACGCGGACGATCACCAAAGCTACGACGGTCATCGCCATCACGACGCGGACGATCGAAGCCACGCTCGGAACGCTCTCCGAAAGACTTGCGGTCACTGTTGTACGGACGGCGCTCCCCATCGCGGGCAGGACGCTCGCCGTAGGAACGGCCTTGGTCATTGCCGTCACGGTTCTCCCTGGAGCGGAAGCCTCGGGGGTCACCGCCGGAATTGTTGTTGGGGCGGTAGGACCCTCGGTCACCACGATTCCCGCCGAAGTTACCGCGATTGCCGCCGTTGTGCTCAGCCATTATGGATTCCTCCTGTTGCGAGCCGACCAGTGGCGCGTGCGTAGTCGCTCATAACCCTTATTTCGTTGTCACGCCGCCGGCAATAGCTGATGCCGGCTCGTTTGTCTTATGCAATTCTAGGCGACCGTACTTCTGGAGCCGAACCCCCAGGGTGCCTCATAGTGTTCCCGTGGCAAGTCTCACAACTTGTTGTCGGGCATTTTCGCTTCTTAAACTGGGAGGCCCCCCAACCTGGTGGTTGGGGGGCCTCGACCTGAATGGTTGTCCGGCGGTGTCCTACTCTCCCACACCCTCCCGGGTGCAGTACCATCGGCGCTGTGGGTCTTAGCTTCCGGGTTCGGAATGGGACCGGGCGTTTCCCCCACGCTATGACCGCCGTAACCTTTTTACCCGTACCCTGTTGGGGGTTGGGAAGTTTGTGGTTACAACTGTGGTGCTTGGTTGTGTATTTGGTTGTGTTGGTTCCTGTTGTTCAACTGGTGTTGTTGGTTGGGAACCACATAGTGGACGCGTGCAGTGTGTTTTTTTGGGTGGTGTAAGTTGTTGGCCTATTAGTACCGGTCAGCTTCACGAGTCTTTAGTCCTCGCTTCCACATCCGGCCTATCAACCCAGTGGT
>NZ_JBIVXM010000013.1:0-140698 GCF_044769205.1 Paenarthrobacter sp. NPDC090520 | reverse complement strand
ACGAACTCAACGACAGACCCCGCCAACGATTCGACTTCTGCACCCCAAATGAGATGATCAGAACCTTCCTGTTGCGATAACCGCTAGAAACCGCCGGCTGGGAACAACAACAAGTGCCAGTCAGATGGGGTCGGCTGCGTTTGGCCTGTGGATAACCGCACATGCCCGCAGAGGTTTTGCCAGCATGGGGAAATGCGTATCCCCAAGGAGTTGCCACGTCACCTGAGCAGGGCGCCTTTCACCTGGCAGGAAGCGCTCGACGCCGGCATCTCGCGGCAGCGGTTAAGGCACCGCGGGCTTGATGCACCCAGCAGGGGAATCCGCTCCCCACATCCCGGCGAAGCAGAACTGCCGCAGGCCATACGGCCTTATACCGTTGTGACGCCGTTCTCGGCTGCCTCTCATGCCACAGCTTTTGTCATATGGGGATTTCCGGGCTTCCTGCCGGGCAGCAACGAGCCCACCATTCACATTTCCCGTCCTGACACCATGGCGATTCCCCGGCGCAAAGGGGTCCAAGGACACGTTGGACAGTTTTTCGAGGACGAGATTACCAACCACAACGGTCTGCTGATCACGACGAGGGCACGCACTTGGCTCGACTGTGCCCGCAAGATGGCAATCGACGAAATCACCGTGGTGGCGGATCACCTGCTGCGTCGGCCACGGCCCCATCTGGAAGGGCGAAGCGAGCCATTCTGCTCACGTGATGATTTGGAAGAGATGTTGGACCGGCACAAGGGAACACCGGGAATCCGTAAAGCCCGGCTGGCCTTGGAGCAGGCGCGGGTGGGAGCAGATTCAGCGCCTGAAACCAAGCTACGGCTGGCACTCGAGCGGGCTGGGCTGCCCGAACCGGAAGTCAACCAGCCTACGGAACTTGGTTTCGGCGTCGTGCGTCAACCCGACCTGGGCTATCGGTCGGAGCGCGTAGGTGTCGAGTACGAAGGCGAAGGACATTCGGATCCTGCGCAGATCGTCAGGGATATCGAGCGTGAGGAGGATTACAGTCGCGCCGGATGGACGCTGGTCCGGATTTCAAAGCGCCACATGAGGAACGATGCCGGAGCCGCCGTCGCCAAAGTCAGGGCGGCCCTCATCGACCACGGCTGGGCAGAAAAGTAGCTGGCACTTGTTGTTGTTCTGAAGGGCTCAAAACAACAACAAGTGCCAGTCAGTTGGTTACGAGAACAGCTCGCTCTTGGGCTGGTTGTTCTTGACCTTCTGCCAGCCGAGCCAGAGGACCAGGGCGAAGAACGGGATGGTCGCCAGGGTCCACAGGCCCAACAGGAACACATCGCCGGTGGCCTTGTCCGTGACGGTGTCGAAGCCGATCAGCACCGTGATGGCCAGCAGGGCAATGAGGCCCAACCAGCTGGTCCCCGGCGAACCGGGCATCGGCAGGGAGGAGACCTTGCCGCGTTTCTTGCGCAGCGCGATCTGGCTCGCGAAGATCGAACCCCACGTGAAGATCACGCCGATGGAGGCCGTGTTGAGGGCGAGGTCGAAGGCGTGGGAACCGCCCAGCCAGATGTTGAGGAGGATACCCACCAGGTAAACGCCGCCGATCGCGAGGATGGCCGCATACGGCACGTGGCGGGTGGACATCTTGGTCAGCCACTGCGGGGCGTGCCCGTTGTTGGCCATGGTGCGGAAGATCCGGCCGATCGAGTACAGGCCCGAGTTGCAGGAAGACAGCGCGGCGGTGATAACGATCATGTTCATCACATCGCCCATCCAGCCCAGGCCCATCTGCCCGAACACGGTGACGAACGGCGAGGTGCCGGCCTTGTACTGGTCGGACGGCAGCAGCATGGCGAGCAGGGTCACTGAACCGACGTAGAAGACAACAATGCGGATCACGACGGCGCGGATCGCCTTGGGCACTTCACGTTCCGGATTCTCCATCTCGCCAGCGGTAATACCGACGAGCTCGATGGCGTTGTAGGCGAAGATCACGGCGTTCAGGACCAGGATCATCACCAGGCCGCCCTTGGGGAACATGCCGCCTTCATCGTGGAAGAGGTTGCCCACGGAAGCATGGCCCGCACCGACCTGGGCGTTGGTGACCACCATGAAAGTGCCCACGGCCAGGAAGATCACGATAGCGGCGACCTTCAAGCAGGAAGCCCAGAACTCGAATTCACCGAATGCCTTGACGCTGAACAGGTTCACGGCCACCAACAGCACCAGCGCTGCGATGGCGGACAGTTCCACGGGCACGTTCGGGAAGAAGAACTGGAAGTACAGGCCGATCGCGATGAGTTCGGCGATGCCGGTCATGGCCCAGTTGATGAAGTACATCCACCCGGACAGGTAGGCACCCTTCTTGCCGAACATTTCACCGGCGTAGCTCACGAACGAACCGGACGTCTGCCGGTACATGATCAGTTCGCCGAGCGCGCGCATCAGCAGGTAGGCGATGACGCCCGCAATCGCGTAGGAGAAAATCAGGGCCGGACCCGTGGAGGCCAGGCGGCCACCGGCACCCATGAAGAGACCGACGCCGATCGCGCCGCCCATCGCGATCATGGTCACGTGACGGCGGCTCAGGGTCTTCTGGTAACCCTCGGCACTGAGGGTGGAGCTCCCGCCGGCGGATGACGCCTTGGGGCTCTGGAGATCTGTGGGAGTACTTTGCGGCACAGCTGTTCCTTGTGGGTTGGGGTATTGCTGTTGTGGTTGCGCCGGTGCCGGAGCAGGGGCCGATCCGGCACACAAAATTCGGATTTTTCCTCGTTGAGGAATCCTCTGTGTGACGCAGACCGCAGAACGCCGAACGTTCGGGCAACCCGTCCATCTTACGGCATATGACGCGGAGCTCGTGACGCAGGCAACAAACCCTTGCCGTCGGCGAGCAACGCGGGGTCACTCATGGCCCATCCGGCAGCGCAACATAGGCCCTAAGCGACCCCGCGTTGCTAGAGGAGGGTCCCGTCCACCATCCGCCGACGCACCCAGTTCCCGCCTCCGGCCAACGCGCAGCCATCGAACCACTCGCCCAGCGCACGGTCATGGCTCACGATCAGCACGGTGCCGCCAAAACCCGCGAGCGCCTCCTCGAGTTGTTCCACGAGCACCGGCGCCAAGTGGTTGGTGGGTTCGTCCAGGACCAGGGTGTCGAAGCCGCCCAGGAGCAGTCGGGCCAACGCGAGGCGCCGTTGCTGTCCGGCAGAGAGGCTCCCCACCGGAACGTGGAACTCGGCGGGCCGGAAGAGCCCCAGTCGAAGCAAAGCCTCGGCATGCTCGTCGATGTTCCCGCCCAGCCCAGCCGCAAATGCCGGGAGAAGCCGGAGCCCTGGTTTGGCCGGGATGTCCAGTTCCTGCCGCAGATAGCCCACGGTGCCCACACGTCGCACCTCGCCCGCGTAGTCTTCGGAATCCCCCGCGAGCACGGACAGCAAGGTTGACTTCCCAGCCCCGTTTGGCCCGGTCAGGAGCATTTTGTCGCCGGCCGATACCCGGAGGGACGTCGGCTCGAGGCGTCCGGGAACGGCAACACCGGATGCCTCAATGGCGCCGTCGAGCCCGTCAAGCGAGGCCGCCAACGTCAGCGGCACGGGCGGCCTTTCAACAGGGTTCTCTTCCAGCCGGCGAAGCCGCTCATTGGCATTGCGGACCTTGCTTGCCGCGGCCCTTTCCCACGTGCCGGTTTTCACACCGAACGCCATCTTGTCGTTGTCGCGCCTGCGGCCATACCCCATGCCGTCCGCCACCGTCGCGGCCTGCCGTTTCTCGGCGGCCATGGCATCAATCCACGCGTCGTACTGCTGCACCCATCGGGCACGCTCAGCCGCCTTCTCGCCCAGGTATCCCTCGTAGCCGTTGCCGTACCGCGTCACTGAGCGACGGTCAGCATCCACTTCGATCACGGTGGTGGCCAGCTTCCGCAACAGGACCCGGTCATGCGAAATCACGACGACGGTCCCCCGGTGGGCGGTCAGCCGGGACTCCAGCCACTCGGTTCCGGTGGCGTCCAGATGGTTGGTGGGCTCGTCGAGGAGCAGGGCATCGGCCGGGTCGGCCAGCAAACAGGCCAGTGCCACCCGTTCCTGTTCGCCTCCGGACAGGGAGGAAAGCGTCCGACGGCGGTCCACGCCTCCCAGCCCCAGCTTGTCCAGCGCTGCGTCCACGCGGGATTCGGCGGCGTACCCCTCCCGGAGCTGGTACATGGTGCTGAGCTGCCCGTAGAGGTCCATGGACTCCTGGTCCGCCGCGGCCAGGTTCTCCTCCAAGTCCGCCATCCGGGCTTCCAAGGACCGCAGCGAGGAAAGGGAGGCGTCGATGGCATCCGCCACCGTCAAATGGGAGGGAAGTCCGTGGGTCTGTGCGAGGTAACCCACGCGGTACCCGCCGGTGCCCAACGGGCCGGCCGTGCCGCCGTCGGGCGTTTCCTCACCGGCCAGCAGGCGCAACAGCGTGGACTTGCCTGCGCCGTTTTCGCCAACGACAGCAAGATGTTCACCGTGGTGGACCACCACATCGACGGACGTGAAAAGTTCGCGGTCCCCGTAGCCGTGGGAAACGCCGGAAAGGTGAAGATGATGGGTCAAGAGATGTCCTTGCAGGTCCGCAGTTAATGGCAGAACGCCATGTGGGCACTGGGAAGGCAGCCGGAAGAAGGGGCTGCTGTTAGGACTCCATCGCTCCAGCCTGCCCGGGCGGACGCTGTCCAGTCAAGTCGGGAACGGCAAAGATAGGCTGGTCACATGGGCTCCCTTTCGACGCAAACCAGGCTGTACCGGTTCAACATCCTTGATGCTGCCGCCGTCGTGGCCTATGTGGGCTTCACTGCCTACTTCACCTTTGCCGGCGCATCGGTGGAACGGCTCATGCTGCAGTTTTTCCCGGAGCCGGCCACGGCGTCCTATGCCGTGAACGCGATCTTCTATGCCGCCGTCGGAATCTTCGCGCTGGCTTCGGCCTGGCGCGTGGTGGGGCGGGACTTCCGGATCCTGGGCACCCGGCCGTGGTTCACGCTGGGCATGGTCCCCCTGGCCGTGGTGGTCATGCTGATCATGACGGCGATCCTGGTTGCAGCACTGGGTGGCGCGCAGAGTTCAGAGAACCAAATGGGCATCCAGGGCCTGCTGCAGCACGTGCCCGCCTGGCTCATGGTTCCCCTGTTGGTGCTCCTTGGCCCGTTCGTTGAGGAGTACCTGTTCCGGCACCTGCTGATCGGGAAGTTGTCCCAGTACGTCAACATCTGGATCTGCTGCATTGTGTCGACTGTGGTGTTCGCTTCGATCCACACCATTGGCAGGGAGGGCCTTGAGCTGTCCGCGTTGGCACCCTACCTGGGCATGGCCGTGGTCCTGGTGGGCGTGTACGTGTGGACAGGCAAGAACCTGATGTTCTCCTACCTGGTCCACGCCGCCAAGAACCTGCTCGCCGTGGTCCTGATCTACGCGGTCCCCGCGGAGCTCCTTCCCAACTGACTAGACTCGGTCTGTGAACAACCAACTCCCTGCCAAGGTTTCCGACGTCTTTGACCCCACGCGCTGGCGCACCGTTTCCGGCTTCGATGACTTCAAGGACATGACGTACCACCGGCAGGTTGAGCGGACGGCTGACGGAGTCAAAGACCTCCCCACGGTCCGCATCGCCTTCAACAGGCCCGAGGTCCGCAACGCCTTCCGTCCCGGCACGGTGGACGAGCTCTACCGCGCCATGGACCATGCCCGCATGACCCCGGACGTCGCCACCGTACTGCTCACGGGCAACGGGCCTTCCGAAAAAGACGGCGGCCATTCGTTCTGTTCCGGCGGCGACCAGCGGATCCGCGGGCGGGACGGCTACCGCTACGCAGACGGCGAGACGCAGGAATCCATCGATCCAGCCCGCGCGGGCCGCCTCCACATCCTGGAAGTACAGCGCCTGATGCGGACCATGCCCAAGGTGGTCATCGCCGTCGTCAACGGTTGGGCGGCGGGTGGCGGTCACTCGCTGCACGTGGTCAGCGACCTCACCATCGCCTCCCGCGAGCACGGCAAGTTCAAGCAGACCGACGCCACCGTGGGAAGTTTCGACGCCGGTTACGGCTCCGCGCTGCTGGCCCGCCAGATCGGGCAGAAGGCCGCGCGCGAGATCTTCTTCCTGGCCCGCGAATACTCCGCCGAGGACATGGTCCGCATGGGCGCCGTCAACGAGGCCGTGGACCACGAGCGCCTTGAAGAAGTCGCGTTGGAGTACGCCGCGGACATCGCCCGGCAGTCACCCCAGGCCATCCGCATGCTCAAGTTCGCGTTCAACCTCGCGGACGATGGACTGGCCGGCCAACAGGTCTTCGCCGGCGAGGCAACGCGCCTGGCCTACATGACGGACGAAGCCGTGGAGGGCAAGGAAGCGTTCCTCCAGAAGCGCGATCCCGACTGGTCCAACTTCCCCTACTACTTCTAGGACCTCCCTTGGACATTGATCCGATCCTCAAAGCACTGGCCGCTGCCCTCCAAGGCGAGGGTCCCGCCGTCGAGATCGTCACGGATGAAGCGGGCCGGCCGAGCGCGGTTCCCGTGGAAACCGGCGTCGAGGACGCCGCAGTGGTGGTCCGCACCTCCGGTTCCACCGGGACTCCCAAGGCAACCGTCCTCACCATCGATGCCCTCGCGGCGTCGTCGGTGGGTACGGCCGTGGCGCTGCGCGGTGAGGGGCAGTGGCTCTTGGCGCTGCCGCTGCAATACGTTGCGGGTGTCCAGGTACTGGTCCGGTCCCTCTACGCCGGAACCCGTCCGTGGGTGATGGACCAGTCGAACGGTTTCACCCCTGAAGCCTTCACGACGGCCGCGGAAGAGCTCACGGACAAGATCCGTTTCACGTCCTTGGTACCCACCCAGTTGCAGCGTCTCCTGGACTCCCCCGCCCCGGAAACCCTCGCGGTCCTTCGCCGGTTCAACGCGATCCTGTTGGGTGGCGCACCGGCATCGGCCGAGCTCCTCGCCGTGGCACACGCGGAAGGGCTCAACGTCGTCACCACATACGGCTCGGCCGAGACGTGCGGCGGCTGCGTGTACGACGGCGAGCCGCTGGACGGCGTCGAAATCCGCCTTGGCGAGGGCGAACTGGAGGGACGCATCCTGCTGGGCGGTGCGACTGTCGCAGCCGGCTACCTGGAGAACGGCCCCGAGGCCTTCTTCGAGGACAACGACACCCGCTGGTACGTCACCGGCGACCTGGGCGAGATGTCGCCGGAGGGCAAGCTCACCGTCCTGGGCCGCGCCGACGACGTCATCATCACCGGCGGGGTCAAGGCTTCCGCCGCGTACATCCAGGAAAAGCTGGAAGGGCTCGACGGCGTGACGGCGGCTTTCGTGGCAGGCGTCCCGTCGCGCGAGTGGGGACAGGCCGTAGCTGCGGTGGTGGCCGTGGCGGATCCAACACGCGAGGGCATCCGCGGATTCACTGCGAAGCGCGAGGCCGCACTGGGTGTTTTGGCCCCGAAAACCGTGCTTGCGGTCAGCGAACTGCCCATGCTCCCCAACGGAAAGCCGGACAGGCTGGCCATGATCGAACAGCTCGAAGCCCTGCATCAGGGACAATAGACAGGTTCTGCCTTAACGAACCTGACTGAAGATCAACCCCCAACACACGAGGTACTGCACGTGGCGACAGCTGCACAATGGATTCAAGGAGCCCGGCTCCGCACACTGCCCGCAGCGATTGCGCCGGTCCTGATCGGCTCGGCTGCGGCCTTCGAACTCCATGCTTTCCGGCTGCCCAACGCGATCCTGGCGGCACTCGTGGCCCTGTTGCTCCAGATCGGCGTCAACTACGCCAACGACTACTCCGACGGCATCCGCGGCACCGACGAGGACCGCGTGGGGCCGCTGCGCCTGGTGGGCTCCGGCGTGGCCAAGCCGGAACACGTGAAGTGGGCTGCGTTCGGCCTCTTCGGCTTGGCCATGGTGTGCGGCCTCATCCTGGTGATCATCACCCAGACGTGGTGGCTCATCCTGGTAGGTATCGGCTGCGTCCTGGCGGCGTGGGGCTACACCGGTGGCAAGAACCCATACGGCTACCTCGGACTGGGCGACGTCTTCGTCTTCGTGTTCTTCGGGCTCGTGGCAACACTGGGAACCACGTACACGCAGGCAGGGCAGGTCAGCCTGGCGGCGGTGATCGGAGCGATCGGCACCGGACTCATCGCCTGCGCGCTGCTCATGGCCAACAATGTCCGGGACATCCCCACGGACACCGCCGCCGGGAAGCGGACTCTGGCGGTGCGTTTGGGCGACAGGCACGCGCGTGAAAGCTATGTGCTGATGCTCGGCGTCGCCATCCTGTTGGTGGTGGTGCTGGCACCCACCAAGCCGTGGATGCTGATCGTGCTGCTGCTGATCCCGGCCTGCCTCATGCCGGCCTGGCTCATGGTCAACGGGAAGAAGCGCAAGAGCCTTATCCCGGTACTGAAGCAGACGGGCCTGATCAACCTCGGCTACAGTCTGCTGTTCTCGCTGGGGCTGATCCTGACGCGGATCTGAATCCAGCCGGAAGGTCCCTAGACGGAACCCGGGCGCTTGTCATTGTTGATGGCAACGTCCGGGTTTTGTTCCACCAGGGAGTCCTCGGCAGCGGCGTCGTCCACTTCGCCGGCGGAGCGCAGCGGCTTGGCCCGGCCGGAGAAACGCTCACGCATGGCCCCTGTTGCGGCATCCCGCTGCTTCTGGAAAAACAGGTAGCTGATGGCGAAGGCGATCACGCCGGCACAGACCACAGCCAGGATCGCACCCGTCCCCAAAAAGTAGAAAAGCACGAACAACGGCACGAAGAGCGCCAAACGGATCAGGGAATACTTCAGGAAAGCCACCATCCAAGTTTAGCCGCCCGGATGGTTGCACTCTGATCACGGCCTCCATGAGGGATCCAGCGAACGGCTTTCGGCGACTAGACTTGGTGCATGCTCCGCGTTGTTGGCATCGTCGTCGTCCTGGTTGTGTTCGTGTACGCCCTTATCGATGTCATTCGCACTGACAGCCGAAGCACGCGCGGCATTTCCAAGCCGGCCTGGATCGTGGTGATGATCGTTCTCCCGGTGCTGGGTGCCATTCTTTGGTTCATTTTCGGCCGCCCCTACGGGAGGCCCTCAGCCAAGCCGGTCCGCAGCTACCCCACGGCTCCGGACGACGACCCCGAATTCCTCCGTAACCTGGAAGCCCGACGCCGGAACCAGGCTGAAGAAGAGCGGCTCAAGAAGCTCAAAGCCGACCTCGAGGCCAAGGAGCGCAAGCTCAAGGATTCACAAAGCCCTGACACAGACGAACTGAAGTAGGGAACATGGCCCAACAAGCTGATGAATCGCGGTCTCTCCAAGCACAAACCGGGACGCCTCTCAGCGGGCCACCTCTGAACACCCCAGCACCACCGCCACGCCCAGGCGTGTCCGTTTCGGCACCCCCACCGATTGCGGTCGCCGTGCGCCCGCCCGGCCCTGCCCGTTGGGCCCGGACCTTGTGGCTGGCCAGCTTCCTGGCGGGCTTCGGCGTCATCCTGACGGATTTCCTGGGCCGCAACGCTCATTTCGAACGCCTCAAGGGCGTCATCGGTGGGATGGTCCCGGACGGGGACGCCAGGGCACTCGACGGTGCCACCGCCGTCGTGTTCCTCGGCAGCCTGGGCATGCTCGCGCTGGTGACAGCCATGGAAGCCGTCCTGCTGGCCGTCGTCTTCCGGCACCGCGGGTGGGCGCGGTGGGCGCTTGCTCCCGTGGTCCTGTTGCACGCTGTAGTGACGGTGGTGATCGCCGACTTCGTCATCGCTCCCGGCGCCGACGGAGTGCTGGCAACCTTCCTGCTTGCAGCGCAGTACATCCTCGCCGCGGCCGGCCTCATCCTGTTGTTCCTGCCGTCGGTGTCGGCGTGGCTCCGGCGTGGACGGACGGCCCCGCCGGTGACCCCGAATCGAGGAGGACGCGGCTAGGCGAGGGCGTTCATCGTCTGGCCGGAATCGCCGCGAGCATCCCTTCGCAACTGCGGATCACCACGCGGCATGCGCCCACGGCAGCCGGTTCCGTCAGTGGGTTCTCCGCGATCGCACGCCAGCGGTCCAGGCACGCCCGGGCAGCGTCGCTGACACTGTCTTCGCCTGAATCGTCAGGGAGGCCCAGTCTCAGCGCAGCTCCCGTCCCGGATCCACCCACCAGGCGTTCGGCCTCGGCCGCTGCATCCGGGGCGAGCCCCACGCCGCTGGTCCGGAGGGCTGCCAACAGCCTGAGTTCCCTGAACTCGTGCGCTCCCGCCTGGAGCCGCTCCAACGCCGTCACCAGTGAGGTTGCGTCTTCCGGGGCCGGGTTTCGCAGCAATGCTTCCAAACCCACGACGGCGGCGCGCGCCTTGAGGGCTTCGGCACGGGTTTGAAACAACGAGGCGATGCTTTGGAGCAGTTGGCCCAGACCGCTCCGCCGGGCCAGCTCGTGGGCCAGTGCGGTTGGATCGTCGAGCCCGCCCCGAACCAGGGCAACGCCCAGCCTGATGCCGAAGAGACCGAAGCGTTCAATGAGCGAAACCCTGGTTTCCGCTGCGATTCCGGTGGGCTCAGTGGCCCGGACAAAGCGGTCCGCGGACAGCATGATCCGTTCCCATGCGGGCTTCCCAAGGCTCGCGAGGGACACCAATGCCTCATAGTCGCTTTGCCGCATGGTCCGGGAACTCTGCGCCAGCAGCCCCGCAACCGGTACGACGCCGAGGGCCAGTGGTTTCAGGTTCCCGTCGCGGCTGTAGCGGTCGGCGATCACTGCGGCGGAAATCAGGGAGTCGATCCTCCCGGCGCCGATCTCATCCGCCCTGGACAACACGGCAAGCGCGTTGACGGTCCCCGATTGCCCCGCCGCTTTGTCCCTGAACGATTCCAGGAACCGCACATCCGAGGCATGCATGTGGCGCATGAGGTAGATGACGGCGTCGGCGGCTGAGGGCGCGTCTTCGGGCAGCAGGAAAGCCGTTGACCGGCCTGAAACATCCTGGGAGAGTGACGCGATTCCGGGGGTGTCGATCAGGGTCAGGTCCTTCAGGCCCGCAGCCGGCCAATCCACCACCAGGCGCTCCACGTCTTCGGCCTTGATGCCGCCCAGGGGGAACACAAGGCGTCCGTCCTCCCGGGTCACCGGCAACGGACGCGGTTCACCGTGCACTGGGAAGAGGGTGACACGCGGTGTGGGTCCGTGCCGGTACCACGTGACGATCCTGGTGCACTCTCCTGCATCGGTTGGCGCGATTTCCTCTCCGATGATCGCATTGAGGAGGGTGGACTTTCCGGCTTTGACCATCCCTGCCACGGCAATGCGCAGTGGCCCGGAGAGCCTTTCGTCGAGCTCGTCCAGCACGGTCATGGCGCCGGGATCTCCATGGAAGACCTCCCGGGCTTTGGCGAGGAGCCCGGCAGCTTCGGCGATGCCGGAGTCCTCCATGGCCTTCATCCCGCCCTGACAGCGGACGGTTGGGCACTGGGTGAGACCCCGTCCTGGAGCGCAGCCGCGGCCTGGGCCAGCGCGTCCACCTTCTTGAGCTGGAACCGGATGTCCTTGATGCGCAGGTCCCGCTCGACGGCGAACGTCGCAGCGGCTTTCTGGGCTGCCGCCACCGAATCCGTCAGGGAACGGTGGTGTTCGTCCGCGATCTCGGTGAAATGGTCCCTGGTGGCCCGCTGAACCAGGCGCAGCCTGTCCTTGAGCTGCTTCCCCACTTGGAACACGACGTCGTCAACCTGTTTGCGGACCAGCGCTTTGGCCTCTGCCTGGCGGCGTTTGAGGCGCGCTTCCTTCTCTTCCCGGTACGCCTTGCGGCCCAGCAGGAGTCCGGCACCCACGGACAGGGGGTTGATCAGGGCCATGCCGAAGATGCCTGTCAGGAGGCCGAACATCAGCACGCCACCGTAAGAACCCCGCATTCCGATCAGCACCTTCTGGAGCGGGGCCATCCTTCCGTCCTCCATGGTGGGCATCTCGCTCACGGGATCCAGGACTCCGCCAGTATCGGCCACCTGGGTCAGCGGGAGGGCCACTTCTTCCTCGGAGAAGTGTTCAGCGACCTGGTTGGCAAGCCATTGGGCCCGTTCGCTGGTCCAGACGAAGGTGTCGGAGATGGCGGCCGCGGCGCTTTGTTCCAGCCAGAGCGAGAACTGTTCCCAGGCAGGTCCCGGGTCCCCCTGGTCGATGGCGTTCTCCGCCTCGCGTTGGATACGCCTCAACCGGTCCCGGAGGTCGTATTCCATGTCCGCGATGAGATCCCCGATCCCATCGTTCAGGGTGGTCTGCCAGCGGGCCGAACGCTTACGCAGGGCGTCTGCTTCCTGCTTCGCGGTTTCCAGGTCAGCGATCATTTGGGGCGTGCCGTCCGGGTTTTCCAAGGCCGCGAGCTCGGACTGCAGGGAGAGCCTCAGGTGCTCGGTAACGGACACGAGGTCGTGCTGCACGGATTTCTGCCGGATTGCTGCCGCCCGCCCTTCGATGGTGTCCCGCAGGTAGGCGATCAACGCGGGAAACCCGGACTCCTCGTTCAGCTCCCTGTCCTGCAGGCGTGCGGCCTGGAGTCGCAGTTCGGAGGAGACGGGCAGCAGCGTCATCTCCGGTGCGACGTCGAAGAGGTGCTGGCGGTCGAGCTCTGCGATCTGCCGCCAGGCCGGGTAGAGGTCGGTCTTCGAGAGGACGCACAAAACGTTCGGGCTGACCCGCATGGCTTGGCGAAGGAACCTGATTTCCGGCTCGGTGTATTCCTGGGAGGCATCGGAAACGAACACCACCGCGTGGGCCGAGGGAAGGGCCGTCAACGTGGTCAGGGTATGCGAGGATCCCAATCCGCCCACGCCCGGGGAGTCCACAATCGTCAGTCCACCTGCAAGGAGTTGCCGGGGCAACGCCACCTCAGCCGCAACCAGGTTCTTGGTATTCCCGGGGTTCCCGGCTTCCGAGACGTAGGCTGCGAGCTGGTTGATGTCCACCGGTCGGCGCTCCAGCTGCGGATCACCGGGAGGATTTTCCAGTGACGGCGTGTCCCCCTGGCCCGGAGTGTCCTTGGGGACCAGGACTGCAGCGGACGCGGGATCGCCGTGCTTGACCACCGTGGGAACCGAGGTGGCGATGTCGTCATCCACCGGGCATACCGGAGCATTGACCAGGGCGTTGATGAGCTTGCTCTTGCCTTGCTTGAACTCACCAACAACGATCACCCGGACGCTCGGATCACGCAACCGCCCGCGGGTTTGCTCCAGGCGTCGGCGAAGGTCGTTCCTCTCCCCCGCCAGTTCCATGCCCTGTTCCACCAGGGCGGCCATGCGTTCCGTTCCCGCCACAGTTGCTCCTCTGCTCCCGAACCTTCATCTTCAGAACCGGCGAAATGCCCGGCAGGTGGTTTCCCGCCTGCCGGGCACTGCTGGGGATTGCTTCCGGTCTGTACTTACGCCGCAATCAACTCCTTTGTCAGTCGATGTCCACGTCGTTCTTGGCCACCACCAGCGAATCGTCAATGTCGTTGTACTCGACGTCGAGCTCGTTGTCCGCAATGACGGTGTTGTCCTCGATGTTGGTGTAGTCCACATCGAGTTCGTTGTCCGCCACGACGATCGAGTCGTTGACCGAGTTATCCGTATTCCCGTTGAACGAGTCATTCACCGAGTTGTCCGTGTTACCCGATCCGTTGCCGTTGAAGGAATCGGCGACATTCGTCGAATTGTCCGAGTTGTCGCTGTTGTCGGTGACCGAGTTGTCGTTGTACGAATCGTTGATCGAGTTGTCCGAGTTGTCGGAATTATCCGAGTTGTCGTTGAACGAGTCCGCAATGGCAACGTTCGTCGAGTTGTCCGAGTTGTCCACGGAGTTGTCCGAGTTATCCGAGTTGTCGTTGTACGAATCGTTGATCGAGTGGTCGGAGTTGTCCGTCGTTGTGGAGTTGTCCTCGTTGAAGGAGTCCCTGATATCCACGTCCAGGTCAACATCGGTGTTGTAGGAATCGTCCGTGTTGTACGAGTCCTTGGTCACCGAGTGGTCCGAGTTGTCGTTGAACGAGTCCCTGACGTCGATGTCCGTGTTGCCCACGTTGACTTCACCGTCGCCGTTGGTGATGTTCAGCGAGTGGTCATCGGAGTTGTCGGTGTTCGTCGTGGTGGTGGTAGTGGTTGTCGTGGTGGTGTTGCCCGAGTCCTTCACGTCGTCGCCGGCCGCAATGGCGCCGTCGCCCGAGGCGATGACGGCCTCCTGGTTGAACATCTGGTTGACATCGCCGTTGGCCCAGATGTTCTGGTTGACGGACTGGTCGTTGATCGTGTCGCGGTCATCGATGTTGGTGGTGTAGGAGTAGTTGTTCACCACGTGGACGAGCTGCTGCACGGCGTGGGCGTGGTCGTCCCAGTCTCCACCGCCGCCGCCACCACCGTGGCCATGATCGTCGTCGTGGCCATCCCAACCGCCACCGCCACCACCGTGGCCGTGATCGTCGTCGTGGCCATCCCAACCGCCACCGCCACCACCGTGGCCATGATCGTCGTCGTGATCATCCCAACCACCGGTGTTGCCGTTGCCGCCGTTGTGCTGCGGAGCGGGATGTCCCGCTGCCCCGCCCCCGCCCGTGGTGGCGTGGTTGCCGCCGGTGTTGTACTCACGGTCGAACGACGAACGCGCGTTGATCGGAGCGTAGTCCAGGACCACGGGCCGGACGGCATCCACATCGGCGGAGGAAACGTGCCCAAGTCCGGCGGCGGAAAGGGCGGCTTCCGGGTCTCGGACAAAGTCCTCTGCGGCTTCCGGATTGTTGAACAGGCTCATCAGGAACTGTACGAGCTGTTGTGCAAGTGTTGGCATGGGAACGCTCCCTCACATTCTGTGTTGGGTGGAGAACGCCCGGCGCCTTTGCCGGGCTTGCCTTCAAGCTATGGCCAGGGGGACGGCGGGGGCATCGGGGGCTGTCCCCCTACCGGCGGCGCCCGCGTTAGGGGATCCGGCGCCGGCCCGTTAGGGGGTGGAGGGGGGTCATGCGTGGGGTGGGTGCGCGTCGCCCAACGCCAAGCGCAGCCGGACCAGGAGTTCCGAGCGGTTCTCCGCCCCCAAACGGCGCCGCATGCGGGCCACATGGTGCTCGGCAGTCCTGGGCGAAATGTAGATCGCATCGCCGATTTCCCGGTAGGTCTTGCCCTCCAGCACAAGCCTGGCAACTTCCTTCTCGCGCGCACTCAGTCCGGAAGCCTCGGCCGTTTCGGGGGCCCCTATGCCCGCAGGTGGATCCTGGTGGGCTTCCGGTTGCGCGGCGCTTCCTTGGGGATGGATGTCCCGGGCGCACGCCAGCAGCTTCACCATGTCCCGGCGTTCATCGGCCCGTGCGGCCGCGTGACCTGCCAGCCGGGCCCCTTCCCATGGCATCCCGACGGCGGCCAACCCGCGGGCCGCCGTTTCGACGTCGGACGCCATAAAGCGCCCGGCGAGGACCGAGACCCAGGCTTTGCCGCCGGCGGCCAACATGGCCGCGTAGTGGCTGTGCCCGGAGGCGCGCACCAGCGCCGTGGCGTGCGGGGCCAACTCTGCCGGGTTCTCGCCCAACAGCGCCGCCTGGACGGCAGCCCAGTGCAACGGGACAGACCACAGCACCGGGTTCTCCAGGCGGTCCAGCAGCTCCCAAGCGCCCTGCAGGTAGTGGGCCACACGACCCGTTTCGCGCAGGCGGGCAGCGGTAATGAGCACTTCGCCCCACGGCAGCAGGCTGTAGAGGTCCACAGAGACGTGCATCATGGCTTCACGGGCGTGGTCCCAGGCCAGGACCAGTTGATGGACTTCGCCGCTTCGCCGCGCGAGGCCAAGCTCAAGGGCGGCTCGAAGGAACCGGTCCCTCGGCGCGAGATCCCAAGGGTTGGCTTTGACGGCCTCGTTGATGGCAAGCCTGGCGTCGTCCGGGTTGTCCTGTTGCATGGCGCACCACGCCTGCAGCAGGAACAACCGCGGCCTGGCGGTATCGCCACCCTGGGAGGCGGCCAGGGCGGCCCTCACCACGGTGTCCGCCACCGCCGGCTCGCCGCTGTGCAGGGCGCACAGTGCGGCCAGGACGGCCGGTATCTCGGGCATCGGAGCAGCCACGCCCGCCGCGTTCATCATGTCCGAGGCCCGGATCAGCTCCGAGAGCCCCAGCTCCGGCGAGGATTCCAATGTTCGGCGCAGGCCGTCCCCCATGAGGGATAACGCCACAGCCAAAAGCGTGGGCGACCCCATGGACCCGCCATCTGCCAGGACGCCGTGCCCGCCCGCCACGTCGCCGGAGCCGATCATTGCCAAGGCGGCCAGCGGGGCCGAGGTGCCCATCCGTTCAGGACCCAGCCAACGGTATGTATCGGCACTGCGGGACAGCATTCCCCGCTCGGCCCATACGGCGGCAGCCACGTCGACGCCCAAAGCAAGCTCCGGCGGTTCGGGCAGGGCCAGCAAGCGGTCCACCAGGCGGCCCGCGGCGTCAAGGTCTCCGGTGGCCGCGGCTGCCTGTGCACGCCGCGCTGCCTTGGGCAGTTCCTTGGCTCCGGACAGCAAGGATTCCGCAAACAGCGCGGAGGCCAACCCGGGATCGGATTCGAGCGCTTCCTCGGCCGCTTCTTCGAGTTCCGCTGCCACCTGGGGGTGCCGCAGGCCACCCCGGGCAAGTTCCCGGGCCAGCCCGCCCAACGGCCGGCCATCTGCACGGTAAGTGTCCACCAGCTCCCGCTGCAGCGCATGGATGATGGCATCCGGGGTGCCGTGCAGGAGCGCATGGTGTGCCGTCCCAACCAAGGAACCGTCCGGAAGCAAAAGCCCCGCTTCCGTGGCAGTTTCCCTGAGGTGCTCCAGGTCCTGGCGTCGTTTCAGGGAAGCAGGCAATGGCGATGGCAAGGTGAACCCGACAGCCAATGCCAGGAGCAACTCCCGGACGGCCGCCGTCGTGCCTTCAAGGCCATGCCCGCGCCCCGGGGTTGCCTCAGTATGGTCCTGTTCCGTCATCGCCTAAGCCACCGCGGTCGGAGCAGGAGTTTCGCCCGGGCTCGTCGCAGTTGGAGTTGGCGGGGGTGCCTGTTCCGTGACGGGTTCCGAAGGTACGGGGTCCTGGGTCGCGGGCGGCGGAGGCGGCGGTGCTTGGGTTGTCGGCTCGGGTGCGGGAGTGGTGGGGTCCGGCACGGTGGTGGGTGGCGGGTCGGCCGGAGTAGTCACAGGTGGTTGGGTTGGGGTGGTGGTGGGCTCTGGAGCCGGCCCACTCGCAGCGCCCCCGGTGGGGGTCGGCACCGGTGTGACGGTGCCTGGAGCAGGCGCGGACGTAGGCGTCCCGGGTGTGGAGGCGCCCGGCGTACCCGGTGCCGGAGCGGTCGGCCCGTTTCCGGCAGCTGGGGTCCCTCCGCTGCCGGCCGCCGGACCACCGTTCGGCGCAGCCCCCTTCTGCCCGGTTCCGCTGGCGGTCCGGGCCGTGCCCGTCCTGACGGAAGCGTCCAAACCCCTGCCGGCCTGGCCTGCGGCGGGGGCTTCCCCGGCTTTCGTGCCCGGGGCGCCAGCAGCCTGTCCCCCGCCGGCCTTCGTGCCGCCGTCGCGCATCACGTCGGATCCTTGGGCCGCGAAGACAGACAACAAGCCCGCTCCCTCGGGAGTTTGGGCCGCCGTGGCGGTGAGGATCGTCAGCACAGTGGCGGCGGCAGCAGCGGCAGCCGTCATCCTCATCCGGGAGCGCGGCGCGTGCCGCCCTGCTTTCGACGTGCCCGCTGCCGCCTGCTTGAGCGCGGACAGTGCCGTCCGTCCATGCCCGACGCCGGGACGCGCCACCGGGCCCAAGCCCCGGGTGTGGTGGCCTGCCAGCGCGGGCAAACCGGCCGCAACGGCGGCTGCCCCACCGTCCGCCGGCCGGCCATCCACCGCCGGCGCCGCAGAGCCGCCGGAAAGGGCGGGGCTCGCCGAAAGCGCCGGGCTCGCCGAAAGCGCCGCGCCGAGGCAAATGGACGACTTCGGATCGGCATCAACCGCGACGGGCCGTTCAAGTTCCGCCGAAACCAACTCGGCCACCAACGGAATACGCGACGATCCACCGATCAAGAGAACAGCCGTCAAATCCGCAGGTTCCACGTGGACGGCCTGCAGGCTCCGCCCCAGGGCATCCAGGGTGTCCTGGACCTGCGGCTCGATCATCGCCTCGAACTCGGACCGGACCAGCCGGATGGCCTGCTGCGTGCCCGGAAGCGCAACGGAAATGCTGGTTTCGCTGTCCAGGGAGAGCGCTTCCTTGGCTTCACGGCATTCCCTCTTGAGCCGGGACAAGGCCGAAAGGGTTGCAGGATCGTCCGCGTCCAGGGCCTGGACGGCGTCTCCCAGATGCGCCACCACGTGACGCAAAACAGCGGCGTCGAAATCGGCGCCGCCCAAGGTTTCAATGCCGTCCGGATGGCCGATCAGTTCGAACCGATTGGCTCCGGCCTTGCGGAGGATCGCGGTATCGAAAGTGCCCCCGCCGAGGTCGTACACCGCGATGGTGCTGCCGTCCTCCACCCTGGTTTGCGAGGCGTAGTGGAGGGCTGCGGCCTCCGGCTCGCTGATGAGGCGGATGTCCCCCAGGCCCGCCAGGTTGAGCGCCGCCAGAACCACGGATGTCCGGTGGTGGCCCCAGGAGGCCGGGTGCGTCATGACGATCGAGGAGGCTGGACCACCCTCGCGCTCTTCGGCCTTGGCCACCACCCAGTGAGCCAGGGCGGCGAAAACGTCCTCCGGTGCCAGCCAGCCGTCCCCCACTGACAGGGGAACGGAGTCACCGATGCGTCGTTTGAACTCCCTGACCATGCGCCGGGGATCGTCCAGGCCGCGCCGCTCGGCCGCTTCGCCCACAAGGACCCGGCCGTCCTCCGCGTAGTAGAGGACGGAGGGCACGGCGCTTCCGTGGAGTCCCAGGGGGAGTACTTCCGGCGCGCTGGTGGAGCCCTGGCCGGGCCTGAGCACGGCTGCCGCGGTAAAACTTGTCCCGACGTCAATGGCGAGAACATAGCTCATGGTTACCTCGAAAAAGAACATGGCATGGCGCATGCGGTCTTCATCACAAGCGGGGTCCACATAAGGTAACACTTGCCTTTGACAGGCGACAGCTTAATTTCGGGTTCCTGCCGGGCTCTCTCCAAGTGATAGTCGACTCGATGGAGAAAGCCCAGTTCAGGCCACTGGAAGGCCTACAGCCCGGAGTAGGAGTGCAATCCGTTGAAGACCGTGTTCACCAGCGTGAAGTTGATGATCACGCAGGCGTAGCCCACAATCGACAACCAGGCCGCACGGGTTCCGGTCCATCCCCGGGTGGCGCGGGCGTGCAGGTAACCGGCGTAGACAACCCAGATCACGAACGTCCAGACCTCCTTGGGATCCCAGCCCCAGAAGCGTCCCCATGCCTTTTCGGCCCAGATCGCGCCAAACATGAGCGTGAATGTCCAGCCCACGAAAGCCACCGTGTTGATGCGGTAGGAAAGGTTCTCAAGGCTCAGCGCGTTGGGGACCACCCTCATGAAGGCGAGGTTGTCCCGACGGCCCGCGGCAAGGTTCTTCTGGCGGTACGACTGCAGCAACTGCAGCGCCGACATGGCGAACGTCAGGGTGAAGAGTGCTGACGACAACACCGCGATGGAGACGTGGATGATCAGCCAGTAGCTCTGCAAGGCCGGCACCAGGTGGCCAACGGGGGTCCAGAAAGCCACCGAAGCGGCAACCAGCATGATGATGGCCAGGCCGATCACGAACGTGCCAAGGAAGCGCAGGTCGCGCCGGATCAAGGCGATCAGGAACACGGCCACGGCCACGAACGCACCGGTGGTGAGGAACTCGTACATGTTGCCCCACGGCACGCGGCCCGCGCCGAGGGCCCGCGTCACCACGCCGGCGGCATGGATCAGCACGCCAAGGATGGACAGGGCGACGGCGACGCGCGCAGGTGCGCGTCGTTCGCCGCCATACTTCATGTCGCCTGCCGCAGTGGCTTCCGTAACGGTAGTGCCCGACGTCGGACGCTCGCCGCGGTCTGCCGGTCCGGCGGTGTCCGAAGCACCCAGGCCCACCCGCCCGGCGGCGACGGCCACTTTACCGGCGGTGGCGCTGGCGGCCGCCTTCAGGTCGACGGCCCGGAGCGTCTTGCTGCTCTTCGCCAGGTCCCACGCAAACGCGATGAACGCCACGGTGTACGTGCCGGCGGCCAGCAGCATGAACAGCTCGCTGTACTGGCCCAGGGTTTCGTTGATAGCGGGCATTACTGGTCCTTCGGGGTTGGGGAAGAGACGGAGTGGGAAGATTTGGTGGTGTCGGCCACCCGCCATTCCCGGGCGAAGAGTTCGCGCAACGCGGCGGCCTCCCCGGCAAGGCGGTGGTCCTCACCGCGTGCCAGCAGGCCGTATTCCACCATGGTCCGGCCGTCCTGGTGGGTTCCGGTGCGGACCCAGACGCGGCGGCGTCCCACGTACAGGGACAAGACAAGGCCGCCCACCGCAAGCAGGCCGAAGATCAGGGCGTACAACTGACCGGGGTTGTGGTGGATGTCCACGCCCACGTACTTCTTGACGGTGTCAAAGGTTATGCTGCCTTTGCCCTCCGGGAGAGTGGCGGTATCACCCAAGGCCAGCGAGATACCACCGGTATCGAGTTTCCGGCCGTTTAGCTGGGTCAGGTCCTTCACGTCCAGCTCAAAGACGTTCTGAGGTACGCCCTTGTCCAAGCCCAGGTCGCCGTAGTAGGAGTCCAGGGTCAGCGTCGGATTGATGAGTTGGGGATCGCCGCTGTAGGAGATTCCGTCTTCGGACTTGAATTCTGTGGGCAGGAAGAACCCGTTGAAGCCGAGCTGGTCCGGCTTGCCGTCCGGGACCTTGATGACCACCGATGAGTAGTAGTTGGCGCCCTGGACCTTCGCAGTGACCGGGCCCTGGAAGGCGATATTGCCGTCACCGTCGCGGACAGTGACCACCGGCGCATAGCCGTTGCCGGTGAGGTACAGGCTTGTCCCGCCCAAGGAAATGGGGTCGTTGACCTTCAGCACTTCCTTTTGCTCCGGGGCATCAGGGTTTTCCTTGGTGGTCACCTCGGCCGTGTAGTCGATCGGCTGGCCGGTCTTGTTGGGCGATTCCCTGTCGAAGGTCGCCTGGAACTTGTCCAACCGGACCGAGTACGGCTGCAGCCAGGCGCTTTGGAAGTTGGTTCCCGGCGAGAACTGGTCGTAGCCCACCAAGGTGTTGACGAACGTTTCACCCTCCACCAGGATCCGCTGGCCGCTGTAGCCGAACAGTCCGCCGATGGCCACGGAGACCAGCACGCCGATCAACGAGGTGTGGAACACCAGATTGCCGACTTCCTTCATGAAGCCGCGTTCGGCACCGACGCTCGGCAGCGCGCCGTCGGCGTCCCGCACCTCAACGCGGTAGCCGCGCTTCTTGAGCAGCCCGGCGGCATCGGTGATGGCCTTCGACGCCGGGATCCCGGCGTCGGCGGGCAGCGCCAGGGTGCCGTACTCCGGCAGCCGGGACAAACGCTTGGGCGTGCGCGGCGGCTGTGACTTCATCGCCTTGTAATGCGCAATGGCACGCGGAGTGACGCAGCCGATCAGCGAGATGAAAAGCAGGAGGTAGATGGCCGAGAACCACGCCGACGAGTACACGTCGAACATCTGGAGGGCATCAAGGAAAGGCCCGAAGGTGGGGTTGTTCTTGATCCAGTCCGTGACGGTGACCGGGTTGGCCGGACGCTGCGGAAACAGCGAACCCGGCACTGCCGCAATGGCCAGTAGGAGCAGGAGGAACAGCGCGGTCCGCATGCTGGTGAGCTGGGTCCAGGCCCACCGGAGCATGCCCAGGATGCCCAGGGTGGGCAGTGCGGCATCGGACTTGGCCTTTTTCAGCTTGTCCTCGCCGGGGTTGCCTGTGGTCAGGCCTGTGTCACTGCCTTTGGCGGCGTTCTTCTTGGATTTCACGGACTCGCTCATCAGATCGGCAACTTCACATCGGTTTGGAACCAGTACTGCAACTCGGTCACCCAGTGGCCCCACACGCCGGTGGCCATCAGGATGCCGAGCAGAATCAAAATGCCGCCGCCTACCCGCTGGATCGCCAGGCGGTGTGTACGGAAGAAGGACATCACGCCCATGCCGCGGCGGACGGCCAGGGCAATCAGCAGGAAGGGCACCCCCAGTCCCAGGCTGTACACGAACGCCAACAGCGCGCCCTTCGCAGCCGAGGATCCCCCGGACATGCTCAGCAACTGCACTGCGGAGTACGTCGGCCCAATGCACGGCGCCCAACCCAGCCCGAACGTCAGCCCCAGCAGAGGAGCGCCCCACAGGCCGGCGGGCGGTTTGGCGTGGATCTTGGCGTCGCGTTGGAACCACGCGAACCCGCCCATGAAGACGATGCCCATGATGATCACCAGGACGCCCAGCAACTGCGTGATCCAGGCGTTCTGCGGTCCCGTAAGCAGCGTGCCCAGTTGGCCGAAGGCGCCGCCCAGCAAAACGAAAATCACCGAGAAACCCAACACGAACAGTCCAATGCCCACCAGCATGCGGCCCCGCCGCTGCTTCTGGAGGTCAACCCCGCTCAACCCGGTGACGTAGCCAAGATAACCGGGCACCAGCGGGAGGACGCACGGAGAGAGGAAGGAAACGAGCCCCGCCAACAAGGCCACTGGCACGGCCAGGAGCAATGATCCGTTGAGGATGGTCTCGGCAAAGGGACTGTTCATGGGTACTACTCGGCCACTGCGGACGTGATGAGGGCCTTGAGGGTGCTCTTTTCAATCTCGCCGAGCACGCGGGAGGCAACTTTGCCTTCCTTGTCGAGGACAAGCGTGGTGGGAACGGCGTTCGGAGGAACAATGCCGGACACCGACAGGAGGACCGCGCCATCCTTGTCATTGAAGCTCGGGTACGTCAGGTTGAAGGTCTTGTCGAAAGCTTCGGCGGTTGCCTTCTCGTCTCGAAGGTTGACGCCGAAGAACTGCACGCCCTGGTCCTTGAATTCCTGGTGGAGGGCTTCCAACTGCGGAGCTTCCACACGGCAGGGGGCGCATGCAGCGAACCAGAAGTTCAAGACGGTGACTTTGCCCTTGAGGACATCCGGGGTCACGGTTGTTCCGTTGAAAAGGGTGCCTTTGAGGGCCACGGGAGCGCTGCGGTCCGCCTTTGCGAACTCGGTGACGGATCCGTCGCCTGCAACATAGTTCTTGTTGTCTCCCTTGCGGGCCTGGTCCGCCAGGGAGTCCGGCTGGGCGCAGGCCGAGAGTCCCATGGTGAGCCCTGCAAGGAGGACCCCACCGGCAGTGAGCGCGCCGCGGCGCGAGACGTTCTTCTTATCCACGGTTCCCTTTCACGCTCCCGGGGTGCTGGCGGCACCGGGCAGGAGGACAGCGGCGGGCTCGCTGTAGTCAACGCGGGCCACCTTGCCGTCGTCGTCGAAAACCAGGGAGGTCAGCGAGGCCAAAGTGCACTCACGCTTTCGCGGATCGTGGGCCAGCCGGCGGCCTTCGGCTGAGAGCCGGGTGGCCCAGATAGGCAATTGGTGGCTGACCATGATGGCTTCGGCTCCGTCGCCGCCGAGTTCGATGGCCTTGAGCCGGGCGTCCTGCACAGCGGCGATGACGCGCGCTGCCTGCTCCTTGTAGGGCTCGCCCCAGGAGGGCCGCAGGGGGTTGCGGAAGTAGTACCAGTGCTTGGGCTTCAGGAATTCGCTCCGCGTTGGGTGGAGGCCCTCAAAGTGGTTTTCCGCCTCGATGATCCGCGGATCCGTGGTGATGGGCAGCCCCAGAGCCTCGGACGTGGGCATGGCGGTTTCCTGGGCACGCGTCAGCGGCGACGCCACTAAATGGACAATTCTGGCGCCCTGGTCTGCGCGCACCACAAAGTGCTCGGCCAGCATGCGGGCCATCTCCCGGCCGCGCTCGGAGAGGTGGAATTCAGGCAGCCGACCATACAGGACGCCATCGGGGTTATGGACCTCGCCATGGCGAAGCAGATGGACAGTTGCTTGGGGCATGTTTACCAGTTTCTCAAAGATGCGGGGCGATCTGAAATCTTCTACCGCTAGTAGAACTCAAAGTTTTCCCAAAATGTTCCGGGAAGTTGGAATAAAGGATGCATATGCATGTTTATACTAGACACGAAGCTCGGTTGACGCTTCAAGTAAACAGCTCGATCAGATCAGCCGGGTAAGCCCAACGATCCATCCCTATACCTAGGAGCAACACCATGATGACTCTTCCCGCCAACGTCTCCACCGGCACCTGGACCCTGGACAACTCCCACAGCGAGATCGCCTTTACCGTGCGCCACGCGGGCATCAGCAAGGTCCGCGGCCAGTTCAAGGAAGCCGAAGCCACGCTGGAAGTTGGCGAGGCCCTGACCGATTCCAAGGTGACCGCTTCCATCCAGACCGCCAGCTTCGACTCGGGCGACGTCAACCGCGACGGCCACGTCAAGGGCGAGGACTTCTTCGACGTGGAGAAGTTCCCGGAGATCACGTTCGTCTCCCGCCACGTGAAGGCCAACGGTGACGGCTTCGACCTCGTGGGCGATCTCACCATCAAGGGCGTCACCAAGGAAGTTGCCATCGAGACCGAGTTCAACGGCGTGGCCGTGGACCCGTTCGGCAACACCCGTGCAGGCGTCTCCGGTGAAACCACCATCAGCCGCAAGGAATTCGGCCTTACCTGGAACGCCGTCCTGGAAGCCGGCGGTGTCCTGGTCAGCGACAAGGTTGTCATCAACCTCGAACTCGCCTTCATTGCACCGGCTGCCGCCTAGCCTTTTCGCTGGAAGCGGCCCCACGGCGCCCCCGCCCATCTTTGGTGTGCGGGGGCGCCGTTTCGCATACTCGGAAATCACCCGTCCATTGTTCGGCACACACCCGGTATTTGGCTGCGAGTTGGCCCCAAATTTCCTATGCAACCCTCAACCCGCGGTCTACAGTGATGCCATGAGTAACCCAGACGAAGCACCACAGCCTCAGCAGCCCGGCTCCGAGCCACAGCAGCCCGGCAATGTTCCTCCTGCGGGTTACCAGCCTCCGCAGGGCTACCAACCACCCCAGGGCTACCAGCCGCCGTCGCAGCCGGGCCAGTACCAGCAGCCCGGCCAGTACCAGCAGCCCGCCCAAAACCAGCCGCCCCAGTACCAGCAGCCGGGTCCCGGCCAGCCAGGACAGGGCCAGCAGGGTGGTTTCCACTTCGAAATGCCCACCGACGGACCGCGCAATTTCAACGACGTCCTCCCCCAAGGCGGCTTCTCAGGCATCTTCAAAGTCCAGGGGCTGCCCACGGAGCTGAAGGTGTCCTACTTCATCTGGGTGATTTCGGGACTGCTCGGCCTGCTGTTCGGGCTGATCGGACTCTTCGCCATCATCGCGGCCTTCGCCTTCATACCGGGGCTGGCAGCTGTCGCGCTGATCCTGCTGATCATCAGCCTTGCCGTCGCAGCAGCGCAGGTTGTCCTGGCCATGAAGATGAAGGAAGGCAAAGAGTGGGCACGGCTGGCCCTGACGGTTCTTGCAGCAGTCTCTTTGCTTCTGGCCATTTTTGGTTCCATCAACATGGGCGGTCCCAGCGCTGGCCTGGGCAGCAACTGGTTCGGGTTCCTGGTCAGCGCCGTTGCCGTCGTCCTCATGTGGCTCCCGAACTCGCAGCTCTGGTTCAAGGCAGTCAAGGGCACCGCCTGACGCGAAACCCGGGTACCGCCGTCGTGCATTAACAGCAGCGATGATGAAGGCCGCGGGCCTCCCAATGGAGGCCCGCGGCCTTCATCATGCAGGAGTACGGCTATGTACGCCTGCGTGATGATTTCTCCACGCGCGGGAAATTCCTGCGTGTGATCCTCCGTACCACCGGGAGGCTGGGGGTACGGTGGATTCAGAACCATGGTGGGGGCACTTTGTTCTTGTTGACCCCAGCAGTATCAGCCGTCGACCAAGCAAAGGAATGCCATGAGCAACCCTCCCTACCCGCCGTCAAACCCGGGCGATTCCACTCCGGAACAGCAGGGGTCCCAGCCTTCGGCGCCGCAGTACGGCCAACAGTCCGAACCCAACGCTCCGCAATACGGCCAGCCGGCCGCGCCGCAATACGGCCAGCAGGCTCCGAACGCTCCCCAGTACGGGCAGCAGTCCGCGCCGCAGTACGGCCAGCAGGCTCCCCAGTACGGCCAACAGCCCTCTCCTTACGGCCAGCAGCCCGGATCGCCCTATGGCCAGGCCGTCCCGCAGTACGGCCAGGACACCAACTGGCCCAGCCAGCAACCGGGTCCCAGCACGGTCCCCCAGATGGTCAACATCGCCTTCTGGATGATCGTGGCCGCCGGTATCCTCTCGGCCATCAGCTCGCTGCTCCTGGCAACCACAGGTTCTGATGCGTTCATCAATTCCATGGTCCAGCAGGCAGCAGCCCAGGGCACCGAGTTCCCTGAAGGTTCCCTTGAAGGAATGAAGGGCGCCATCACCGTTGGCGCGGTGATCGGTGCCATCGTGTCCCTCGGACTCTATGCGTTGGTGGCATTCCCTGTCCGCAAGGGCAAGAACTGGGCCCGCATCCTCGGTACTGTCTTCGCCGCCATCTCGGTCCTTGGCCTGACCGGCCTGTTCCAGTTCGGCGCAACGTACGGCATCCTGCAGCTGCTGGTGATCCTGTTGGGAGTCGCGGCAATCGTCATGCTGTACCTGCCGGCGTCGGCGCCTTACTTCCGCAAGCAGCAGGCGTTCGGCAACCCGTACGGCCGCTGAGCCCAAGCAGAACTGACCAGCGGGCGCGGACCCGGCGAAGGCTAAACGGCCTGACCCGGTGTCTGCGCCCGTTGTGCGTGGTAGGCAAGAATCTGGAGTTCCGTGGCCATGTCCACCTTGCGAAGGTTGACGTGCGGGGGTACCTGGAGGAGCACCGGGGCGAAGCTGAGGATGCTGCGGATTCCGGCCCCGATCACGCGATCACATACTTCCTGTGCCACCGTTGCCGGGAGGGCAAGAACCACCATGTTGGTGTGCGTGCGCTCCAGGACCCGCTCCAGTTCTGCCGAGTCGCTGACCCTGAGCCAGCCAACCTCGTTGCCGATCACCATGGGGTCGGCATCGAAAATGGCCACCACGTCGAAGCCCCGGGATTCGAAGCCACCGTACCGGGCCAGCGCCTTGCCCAGGTTACCGGCACCGACGATTGCCACTTTCCAGTCGTGTGTCAGTCCGAGGGCAGCGGCGATGTGCCGGCTCAAGTACTGGACCTCGTACCCTACTCCGCGGGTTCCGTACGAACCGACGTAGGAAAGGTCCTTCCGCAGCGTCGATGAACTGACGCCGGAGGCCTCCGCCAGTGCATCCGAAGAAACGCGTTCCACGCCTTCGGCAAGGAGGGAGTTGAGCGCACGCAAATAGAGGGTCATCCGGGCCACAGCCGCGGGCGGGATCTGCTTGGCGGCAGGTTCGTTGTCCCCGGTTGTTGCCTCCGGTGACGGTTCCAGCGCAGTCACGGTATTCTCCATTGCGTCGCTTGTTGTTCCACTCTATGGCCCCTGACCGGGCTCAACAAAAAGCCATTTCCTTCCGTGAGCGGCGCCCCTTAGCCCTCCAGCGCTTTCTTCAAAAGACGGGTGAGTCGCTGCTCATCGATGGTCCAGAAGTCGCGCTGTACGCCGTCCACCAACAGCACCGGAATCTCCTCGGCGTACCGGTCACGGAGGGTCGCGTCACCGTCGATCGATGTTTCGCTCCACTGCACGCCCAAGCCTGAGGTGACGCGTTCGACGGCGGCACGCGCCGCGGTGCACAGGTGGCAGTCAGCTTTGGTGAGGAGGACGACGTCGGGAATAGGCATGACTCAACGTTACCGGCTGCGGCGGCAGCGCCCATGCGGCGTCCGACCATGGCGCGAAGCGCGAGGCAGCTGCAATTGACTAGACTCAAGGCATGCCCGACGAGAAGGACGCCGCTGTGCTCGCAGATGCCAAGGTGCCGCAGCACACCGGCGAGGCTGCTTTCTTCGACGTCGACAACACCCTGATGAAGGGCGCCAGCCTCTTCCATGTGGCCCGCAAAATGTACGAGCGCAAGGCCTTCACGCTGTCCCAGGCTGCCGGCTTCGCGTGGAAGCAGTTCAAGTTCGTGATGCGTGGCGAGAACATGGAAGACGTCCATGCCGTCCGTGACTCCGCGCTGACCTTGGCTGCAGGCATTTCGGTCGACGACATCAAGGCCCTGGGCGAAGAGGTCTATGACGAGATGATCGAGTCGCGGATCTGGCCGGGTACCAAGGCATTGGCCGAACAGCACCTGCGGGTTGGCCGCAAAGTCTGGCTCGTCACAGCCACTCCCATCGAGGTGGCTACCGTCATTTCCACGCGGCTTGGTTTAACTGGCGCGCTGGGAACCGTCGGCGAGATTGAGAACGGCACCTACACGGGCAGGCTCGTGGGCGACATCCTGCACGGTCCGGCGAAGGCTGTGGCTGTCCAGCTCGTTGCGGACCGCGAGGGCCTGGACCTGGACCATTGCTGGGCTTACAGCGACTCCGCCAACGACATTCCTTTGCTCACGTTGGTTGGCCACCCCGTGGTCATCAACCCGGATGCCCGGCTGCGCCGGCACGCCCGCGAGCACAACTGGCCGGTGTACGACTTCCGTTCGGGCCGCCGCGCAGCCACCCTCGGGCTGAAGGCGGCAACCGTGGGCGGCGCCATCTACGGCCTGTGGCGCGGATTCAGCCGCTTCCGCAGCCCCCGCTAGCCAACCCTCTCTCACCAAACACCCCCACCCCACTCGACCCTCTCTCACCAAACCACCCCTCCCCACCCAACCCTCTCTCACCAAACACCCCCTCCCCACCCAACCCTCTCTCACCAAACCACCTTTCCCGCCTGACCCTCTCTCACCAAACCACCCTTCCCGCCCGACCCTCTCTCACCAAACCACCCTTCCCACCCGACCCTCTCTCACCACGGGAGGCCAACGCCCGACGGCCTGTGGATAACTTCTGTAGACAGGGGGGCCTTCTGGGCAAGAATGCCCGTATGCAAAAACCCTCGACGTTTCCGCAAGCACTGGCTTCTGCGCCATTTACCCTCAACCAAGCCGAGGCGTTCGGCGTAGGGAAGCGGCAGCTTTGGAAGCGGAGTTCGATCGAGGGGGTCAGTCAGGGAATCTTCAGGCCTTCGGACTGGGAATTCGATTTAGCCTCCGCGGCCCGGTCCCTTTCGGCCGCAAGTCCGGGCGCCTGGATTTCGCATGTAACAGCGGCGCGGCTCCAAGGCCTTTACTTGCCGCCGTGGCTGGCCGATTCGAACGAGTTACACCTCAGCAAGCCCCGGAAACTGCCTTCTGTTCGTCGACGGGGTGTCATCGGACATACGGTGGTTATCGTCGACTCTGAAATCGAGTTCGCACACGGCATGTGGATGAGCACGCGGCCCCGAACCTGGCTGGACTTGGCACGCCAATTGCCCTTGAGGGAACTCGTTTGCGTCGGAGATCAGCTCATTCGCGTTCCCCGGCCTGAGTTTGAAGGCCGGGACACCCCATATGCATCAATCAGTGACCTTCGCGCGCTGATAGCACGGCACAGGAATCTTCAAGGAGTGGTGCGCGCCCGTGAAGCCCTGGATCTGATGCGCGTCGGAGCCGACTCCGTTCCCGAGTCCCTGCTACGACTGGCAATGCTCGACGCGGGCGTCGCGGAGCCGGACTTGCAGGTGCGACTTCGCCCGAACGATCCATTCTCGCCGTCTGCGGACCTTGGATTTCGGGAGCGGCGCGTGGCCATTCAATATGACGGCGGACATCACCTTTCGGAGGAGCAGATCTTTAGTGATCGACGTCGGGATAGGGCCTTCGAAGCGGCGGGGTGGACAGTCCTTGTCTTCGGGAAGGACTGTCTGTCGGACGGCTTCAACAAGGCAATAGTCGAAATCAAGAAGGCACTCCGAACCGGATGGACGGATCCGTCGGTCGAATCCGGTTTCGCGTCGGGACGGTGAGAGAGCGTCCCCACAAACCGGCGGTCCCGTGAGAGAGCGTCCCCCCAAACCGGCGGTCCCGTGAGAGAGCGTCCCCCCAAACCGGCGGTCCCGTGAGAGAGCGTCCCCGCAAACGGGCGGTTCGGTGAGAGAGCGTCCGCACCAAACGGGCATTCGGTGAGAGAGGGCTGCCGAAAAAGGCACCAACGGTGAGAGACGGTTTGGAATTTGGGGGGATTCGGTGAGAGAGGGTCCGGGGGTGCAAAAATGCCCGCCGCCTTGGCAGGCAACGGGCATTCACGCTTGATGAAGTATCTCTACTTCTTATTGCGGCGCTGGTGGCGGGTCTTGCGAAGCAGCTTGCGGTGCTTCTTCTTGGCCATACGCTTGCGGCGCTTCTTGATAACTGAACCCACGAAAGTTCCTTACAAACTAGATGAAGGTCCTGTCTGTTGGAACGGATCCGCGGACAAAGCAGCAGACAGTACAACTGACAGATTCTTACAATGACGTAAAACGTTCCTTAACAGGGTACCGCTTCACAGGGGCACCCAATGACCACTGACCGTCACACGGACTTTGGCAAGGGCTCAGGCCGTCTCCGATTGCCCGTCCACAACAGCACCTTTGAGGTACTGGGCAACGGCCTCTTCCGGAACCCGGAAGGATCGGCCGAACCTGACGGCGGGCATTTCCCCTGAGTGAACCAGTCGATACACAGTCATTTTGGAAACACGCAAGACGTCGGCTACTTCAGCCACCGTCATGAAACGCGCGTTCGAGAAGTTAGTCTCTGCGGACATTTCCCATATTCCTTTGCTCTCAGACAGTAGGACACCCCCAGTAGAACGGTGTGCCGATGCTGAGCCATCAAACAACCATGTGCTAGATACTCTAGAGGCTGATGGGGCCAATGTGAAAGAGCTTGTGCCTAAGTGGGAACCTACTCCGCGGTTGCCAGGCGACGCTTCCTGGCCGAGGCTGCGAGCTGCTCCAGCACGGAAGCCGTAACGTCCCATTCCATGCAGGCATCCGTGACGCTTTGGCCGTAGACAAGTTCCTGCTCCCCCGCCAACTGCTTGGCGACGTCAAGGTTCTGCGCGCCACCCACGAGGAAGCTCTCCAGCATCACCCCGGCAATGGGGGAAGAGGCACCGGCCTCAAGCTGCGCGCCGATTTCCAGGGCGACCTCGGCCTGCCGGTGATGGCTCTTGCCGCTGTTGGCGTGGCTGGCATCGACGATCAACCGCGGGTTGAGTCCCTTGCCCGCCAGCTTGGACGAAGCTGCTGCGACGTCGGCCTCGGAGTAGTTCGGCCCCTTGCGCCCGCCCCGCAGGATCACGTGGGTATCAGGATTTCCGGCCGTCGCCACCAAAGCTGCCCGGCCGTCGTCGTCGATTCCCAGGAAGGCTTGCTCGGCAGCGGAGGCCCCACACGCGTCGATGGCCACCTGGAGGTCGCCGTCGGTGCCGTTCTTGAAACCGATGGGCATGGACAGGCCAGAGGCGAGCTGACGGTGGATCTGGCTCTCGGTGGTGCGGGCGCCGATGGCACCCCACGAGACGAGGTCGGCCATGTACTGCGGGCTGATCGGCTCAAGGAATTCGGTGGCAGTGGGCAAGCCCAAGGACGTGACCTGCTTCAGGAAGCCCCGGGCCGCACGCAGGCCGGCGGCAATATCGTGGCTGCCGTCCAGGTGTGGATCGTTGATGAGGCCCTTCCAGCCAACCGTGGTGCGCGGCTTCTCGAAGTACGTCCGCATGACGATCAGCAGGTCTTCCTTGTGCTTCTCGGCCTGGCTCACCAAGCGGCGGGCGTATTCGAGGCCCGCCTTGGGATCGTGGATGGAGCATGGGCCAACAATGACCAGGAGCCGGTCATCCACGCCGTCCATAATGGCCCGGACTTCGTCACGGCCACGGTCGACGACGGCAGCTGAGCGGGCGTCCAGCGGCAACTCGGCGATGAGGTCCTGGGGTGCCGGAAGCGGCTCGAAACGGGCGACGCGAAGGTTGGACGTCGCAGGCTGCGAACTGTTCGAGGTCAAAGATTCCGGGGCGATGCTGGTCATTTTCTGGGTCCTGTCCGGGATGCGGAGCGGGCCCCTTTTCAGAACCCGCCGGATATGGCGAAGGGCAGAGAATGATCTCTGCCCTGTTGGCTCTGAAGGAAAGTTGGATGCGTGTCAGTTAGACGCGGGCCCCTCCAGAGCCAACGAAAAATACGCATACCAACGCTTAGTCATAGCCACACCATAACCGCGCGGGATCACACCCGGCAAATCGCGTCCGTCATGATGACAAGAGTTTGCGCAGGAACTGCAATTGCTTGATCCAGTGGTGTTCCTGCCCGCCCTCGTGGTTGTTGAAGCGGTATACCTCTACGTCCTTCTCAGGCGACCCGCCTGCCACACCGTAGGCGTTGTAGCTCGCGAACACCGTGGACGGCGGGCAGATGTCGTCCATCTGGGCGGCGGAGAACAGCGCCGGTACCGAGGCAGCACGGCCCAAGTGGACCCCATCGAAGTAGTTCAGCACCGCCAAGGTGGACTCGTAGCGGTCGCGGTGCCGCCCAAGGAACGAGGCAATCTCCGGGTACGGGCCCCGCGGCGCAATATCGATCGCCCGTGGAAAGTCCTGCAGGAAGGGGACATCCGGCAGCGCGGCGATGACGCCGTCGAGCCTTCCCGCCGTGAGTCCCGCAGTGGCGACCGTGATGCCGCCGCCCTGGCTGACGCCCGCCAGGACAACCTTGGAAGGGTCGACGGCGGGATGCTGCTGAGCCGCTTCGACCGCCCGGAAGGCGTCGGTGTAGACGCGCCGGAAATAGTACTCGTCCTGATGGCCGGAGCCGCGGGTCATGAGGCCGGCGTAGTTCACCCCACCGGCAGAGGGGTGCGGGTCCGGAGTGTCCCCGGAAACGCCACCGTAACCCTGGCCCCGGGTGTCCATGATGAAGTGCGCATACCCGGCCTGGGCCCAGCGGGTGTTCTGGTTGACCAGCCCGCGGCCGCCGGAGTAGCCGATGTATTCGACCACCACGGGAAGGCGTTCCCCGGCATCGCGGTGCGCCGGGACGTGCAACCAGCCCTTGATCCGGTTTCCGCCGAAGCCGGAGAACGTGACGTCGAAGGTGTCGATGACGCTGAGGTAGTTGTCCACGGGCTCGAAGACGGCGTCCAACGGAAACAGCCGGGCCTCAGCGATGGTCCGGTCCCAGAAGGTGTCCAGGTCGGCTGGCGGCACGGCGCCTGACGTGTAGTCGCGGAGCTGTTCAAGGGGAAGGTCGAAGAGTGGCATGGTCCGTTCCAGGGTGAGGAGTGGGAATTACGGAGGTGAGGACATCCTACGTCATGGCAGGGTGGTGCCTGTCACAGTGCTTCAACAACCAGGTTTCGGTAGGCCGCCACGAGCGGCGCCATCTGCCTGATGCCAAAGTATCCGCCGCCAAGCGGTGCCTCAGCGGGATCCACCCAATCGAACAATGGAAGTCCGTTGATGGAGAAGGCCACGCGGGCTCCATCTTTGATGACCTCCATGCGGTAGAAGCCACTGGCGTCCTCGGCCGGCGGGAGAGGGTCGGCCCCCTGTGCCACAAGGTCGAAACCGGCACTCTTGCGCAGGTTACAGGTCCGGAAGGCCCGTTCAGAGGCGTACTTATGGCGGAAGTAGGAGACGTGGAGCGCATCCATGTCGCCGGAGTGGTACTGCGGGTAGTACCCGGTTCGCGGCGACAACCGCGGAGAGAACAGGTCCTCGCCACCATGGCCCCGGGCAGAGAAAAACACCATGGCCAGGCCTGGCTCCTCGACGGGTCGGAACTCCCAACTGATTCGAACGTGGTCCGGCAGTTCCTCCGGGCACCACAGCGTCCAATGGGCGTGGTCGCCGAATTCGTCCGCATCCACCGAACCGGAGAGCAGCAAGGCGCTGCCCCCTGCTGCAACGCCGCCGCCCTCTGCTTCAGCGGCACCGCCGGCCACCGCCGAAGCCGCCCCCAGCCCGCCGGCGTCGTACGTTCCCGCCGTCACCGGACCTTCGGCCACCCAGTCCGACACATCGTCGGGCCCCCGCAAAGGGTTCCGGTACACCACGTTCAAGCCGAAGCCCCCGCCCGGACCGAAGAAGCCAAACCATAGCCAAGCGACTCCAACTGCCCGGCCACGTGGGCCGCGATCATGCGGGCGCCCTTCTCATGGAAGTGGGTGTTGTCCTCCAGCCCGCCGGCCCAGTGGGCGTGCTCACCCGGCGCGAAATGGAAGAACAGCTCCTTGGAGCCCTCCTCCCCGAGTTCCTGGTACAGGGCGCGGGTCCAGGTGTTGAGGTCGATCACCTCAAGCCCGAACTCGCCGCCGAGTTCACGCACGACGGCGGGAAACTCACCGAGCGTCTCTTGCAAGACGCCCAACTCAAAGTGCCGGCGTTCCACCGATGTACACAGAATCGGGATCCCACCCTTCGAGCGCACTTCGGCAACCATGCGCCGGGGATTCTCCGCGTAGCCGGTACGGGCCGCAAGGTGGTCACGCTTCTGGTCGTTGTGCCCAAACTGGATCAGTACCAGGTCGCCTTGGACGGCCTGGTGCAGCAGTTGGTGCCACAGGCCTTCTTCCCGGAACGATTCGGTGGTGGCGCCGCCCTTGGCGTAATTGTGAACGGCCGCCCACCAGTACGTTTCGGGCGCGAGGTGGGCACCCCAGCCGCTCATCGGATACTCGAAGCTGGGGCACGCGGCAACAGTGGAGTCGCCTGCGAGGAGGATCTTCATGGTGTCCTTTGGTTGAGTCTTAGCCCTTGACCGAGCCGATCAGCATGCCCTTGGCGAAGTGCTTCTGGAGGAAGGGATAGAAGATCAGAATGGGCAAGGTAGCCACGACGATCACCGCGAACTTCACGCCTTGTTCGGGCGGGATGTACGTGGGATCCACGTTGCCCGTACCCAGCAGGTCCGAGGCCGCGGTGACTTGGCGGAGGTACATCTGCAGCGTCCACATGTTGTTGTCGCTGAGGTAGAGCAGCGGTGACATGAAGTCGTTCCAGATGCCCACGGCGTAGAACAGCGCGAAGGTTGCCAGCACGGGCTTCGACAGCGGCAGGAGGATGCGCCAGAGAATGCCGATCTCCGTTGCGCCGTCCATCTTGGCCGATTCCTCCAGCTCCGCCGGGAGCTCCTGGAAGAAGTTCTTGATGATGATCAGGCTGAAGGGGTTGATCGCGGCCGGAAGGATCAACGCCCAGTACGTGTTCAGCAGGCCCAGGTCCTTCACCAGCAGGAAGGTGGGGATCATGCCGCCGGAGAACACCATGGCGAAAACCACCAGGGAAAGAATGAGCTTCCGGCCCCGCAGCCCGCGCTTGGCCAAGGGGTATGCCATGGTCACCGTGAGCAGCAATTGGATCAGCGTGCCCACCAGTGTCACCAGCACGGTAGTGAGCAGGGCCTTGGTGAACGCGGGCGTGGAAAAGATGTACTCGTAGGAGCCCAAGGTGAATTGCTCAGGCCAGACGAAGAAGGCCCGTCGCGTGATCTCCGCTTCCGTGGCAAACGAGCCTGCCATGACATACACGAACGGCAGCAGGGTGATGATCCCGATCAGTGACAGGAACACATAGTTGGCAGCGTCGAAGACCCGGCCGCCGCGGGTGTTGTGAATCTTCATTAGAACAGTCCGCTCTGGTTGAACCGCTTGGACAGCCAGTTGGTGCCGAAGATCAGCACGATGCCCACCAAGGATTTGAAAAGCCCGACGGCGGTGCTGTAGCTGTACGCGCCCTGGGTGATACCCACAAAATACACATAGGTATCGAAGACGTCGGCCACGCTGCGGTTGAGTGCGTTGGTCATGAGGTAGATCTGCTCGAAGCCGGTGTTCAGCATCTGCCCGATCGCCAGGATGAGCATCACGATGATGGTGGACCGGATTCCGGGCAGCGTGATGTGCCAGACCCGGCGGAACCTTCCGGCACCGTCGATGATCGCAGCCTCGTACTGGTCCTGGTCAACGGTGGCCAACGCCGCAAGGAAGATGATGGTCCCCCAGCCCGTGTTTTTCCAGATCTCCTGGAGCACGATCAACGGCCGGAACCAGTTGGGGTCGGACAGGATGTCGATGTTGGTGCCGAACAGGCCGTTGACGAACTGGAACAGCGGGCCAATGTCCAAGGCGAAAAGCAGGAAGCTCAACGAGGCCACGATGGTCCAGGACAGGAAGTGCGGAATGTACACGAGGGTCTGGACGGTGCGCTTGAGGATCGAGAGCCGGACCTCGTTGAGCAGCAGGGCCAACACGATGGTCAGGGGGAAGGCGATGCCCAGGTTCAAGAAGGCCAGGATCAGGGTGTTGGCCAGAAGCCTGGGGAAGTCAGGATTGGCAAAGAAATCCGTGAAGTTGGTGAACCCCACCCACGGGCTGCCGTTGACGCCCAGGAACGGAACGTAATCCTTGAACGCGATCGAGACCCCGTACATGGGTCCGTACCGGAAGATCGCGAAGTACAGAACCCCCGGCAGCAGGAGAAGATAGAGCCACTTGTAATGGGCAAAGTGGACAGCAAAACCGCGCCGCCGCGCCGGGGCGGGCGGCTGCGTGGCCGCCCGCTCCGGAGCTTTGGCATCAACTACCGGCGCTGTCACTTCTTGTTGTCCTGCCAGAGCTTGTTGATTTCTTCCTTGACCTTGTCACCGCCGCTGGTGTTCCACAGCTTGATGGCATCCTTCAGGCCCTGCTCGTCGATCTGGCCGGCGAGGAACTTGATGCGGGCATCGGCCACGATGTTGTCCAGCTGCGCACCCTTGGCCACGTAGGTGGGCGAAACGAACGCAGCGGCCGGGTTGTAAACGGCGCTCTTGACGTCCTCGGCCATGACCTCCACGCGGTCGTCGAACACCTTCTGCTCGTACTCGGAAGGCTGCTTGACGGCGTAAAAGTTGTTGCCCGTGACGTTGGTACCCAGTTGCGCGTAGCTCTTGATGTCAGTGTTGACCACCTTGCCTTCGGGCGTTTCAGGCTTGATGGTCGCGGCCAGATTGCCCTCGACGGCGAAGTTGACGCCTTCGATGCCGTTGTTCAGCAACACGGCGACTTCCTTGCTGTTCATCTTGTCCAGGAACTGCAGGACGTTCTTCAGTTCGCCTTCGGTGCGGACGCTGGACTTGGGGATGGCCAGGAAGCCGGAGTAGCCGTCAGTCGGGTGGGCATGGAGTTCGCCATCGGGCCCCTTCAGGCTGCCCACAAAGCCCACCTTGTTCTGGAAGTCATTGGGGTTGGCTTGCTTGAAGAGGTTGATCAGCACGCTGACCCGGGAGTCGACATCCACAATGATGCCGCCCTTGCCGTTGAAGAAGGGCTCGTTCCATTTGGTGCCGTCAAAGGTGGCGAAGTCCGGGTTGATGAGCTTCTCGTCCACCATCTTCTTGATGAAGCGGTCAGCTTCCAGGAACTCGTCCGTTTCGAAGCTCGGGACCAGCTTGCCGTCGCGTTCGGTCCAACGGTTGCCCGCTCCGAACCACGTTTCGATCATGTCGTAGGGGCTGTTGGTGCCCAAGGCGCCCCACTTGGGGATGGTGATGCCGTAGGTGTCGTTCTGGCCGTTGCCGTCAGGATCCTGCTCGGTAAAGGCTTTGGCTACTTTGTAGAGGTCTTCAACCGTTTCGGGTGCCTTGAGGCCGAGTTTGTCCAGCCAGTCCTGGCGGAACATCACGGCCGCACGGATCGGGTTCCGGGCCCGGAAGACGCCGTACACCTTGCCGTTGACGCTGGCGTTCTGCTCGACTTCCGGGAAGGTGGTCTTAAGGTTCGGGTAGTCCTTGAGTTTGTCCGTGAGGTCCCAGAACGCTCCGGCTTCGGCGTTCTTCACGAAGCCCGGCGACTTGCTTTGTACCACCAGCACCTGCGGAATCTCCGACGACGCCAGGGTGATGTTCATCTTGTCTTCATAGGAGGAGTTGGGCGTCCACGTGATGTTGACGTCCTTGCCGGTCAATTCCTCAAGCTTCTTCTGCACCGCGCCATCTGCCGACGGTGGCTGGGCTTCGAGGAACGGCGCCATGATGCTGACACTTTTCAGATCGGCCGCGGGCGCTTCGCCTCCGCCACACGCTGTCAGGGCAAGCGCTGCGGAAACAACGACGGCGGCTGCGAGCGTTGGTTTTCTACGGTTCATGATGTTCCTTTTCCACTTCTTCGGGGTTGGTGTCCGTCGGGTCTGTCGGGACCCCGCCGTGGAACCTCTTGATGGTCCACAGGTGGTCCCCCTGCTCATTTTGATACGTTTCATTCATACCCACGCCGAGGGGCTCCTTCGAGATCCCGGAGTGCCCCTGGACATCGAGGGAACGGTGCAGGACATGGTTCTTCCTGGAGTTGGAGTCACGCAAGGCTGGCCTCCTTCGCAGGGTGGTCCGCCGGCACACTGGGCGCTTGACTGCCGGCAGCCGCCACGGAATCGTCGTTGGCCGTGAAGAACCGGTCACAGAGCCATCCCGTGACGTACAGCCAGGCGCCGATCCCGAAGAAGGGCAGCAATCCGGGTACCGCGCGGCAGGCGAAGACTGCTGCGGCCGTCACGAACAGGAGGATGGCAGTCCCGGCAAGGTGGCGCATGGTGAATCGGGAAGCCATGAGGAAGTACTGCGGCAAAGGCAACTCGTAGCGGGCATACATCGGAAAGAGGTGGCAGACCGCACCCGCAGCAAACAGCATGGCCAGGAGGACGGCAATGGAGGCAAGTTGCGAACCGAGATCCCGGCCGCCGGAGAAGTAGCCCCAGTTCAGGACGAGTGCTGCCGCCACCAGCAACACCGGCAGGCCGAGCACGTTGCCCTTGGCGAAGTTCTTGAAATACTCCCGGGCGAAGCGACGGAACAAGGGCACAGAATTGCCGCGGACCTTGTCGCGGACCAGGATGTGGGCCGCCACCGTGCTTGGCCCGACCCCAAGGACCACTCCACCCATGAGCGTGAAGGCGATCCAAAGGACATTGAGGCAGGCAATCCACAGGAGTGTGTCGAAGAACGTGTAGGCCCGGAAGCCAAACGCACCTGACGCCATGGGACTCCCCCTTTCTCCATCGTTGCAGAACAGGCCCAGGTAACTCGCAGTTGTTGTTGTTTTGAAGGCTCAGAGCAACCACAAATGCCAGTCTGTTGGGGTAGCCCCGGGATGGGCCGAGTTTGAAGTAAACGGTTTCACGAAATCTAGACCGAGCCCCACGTGGGAGTCAAGGGCAAACTTGAATCGTTACATTCGGGTGGAGTCCGCGCTACACTGGCAGGAGCGGATGCGGGAAAGCGCTTGCCACCAAGTACGTGCCCACCCCTTGGCCGAACATCCCGCTACCGGAAATACTGTGACGAAGGCGTCAGCGCCCTCGTTGCCGCCCCAGATCGCAGCATGCACCGAGGAGCCCACATGGACACGCCATCCGCCGAACTGAGCGCCGCCGCACCAGGGTTGCAGGCCCCACCGACGCTGAAGACGGCCCCTGCCAGGATTGCCTTGGTTGGCGTCCATGGCTTCGGCCTCCACCATCTGGGCAACCTCAACAGGCTCTCGGCGCAGGGACTGGTGGAACTCGTGGCCGTGGCAGATCCGAACCCACCGGCTCCCGGGGCGCTCCCGGAGACCACCGCCGTGTACGCGGACCTCGATTCGCTCCTCGCCGGAAACCACAGCCCGGACGTCATCATCGTGGCTACGCCTATCCAGACCCACGCTCCGCTGGCATTGTCCGTCATGGCGTCCTCGGCGGATCTCTACCTGGAGAAGCCGCCCGTCGCGTCCATGAAGGACTTCGTCCACTTGCAACAGGCCGCCCGTGACTCCGGCCGCAGCGTCCAGATCGGCTTCCAAAGCCTGGGATCGCATGCCCTCGCCGGGCTGGCTTGCCTCGCACGGGGCGTAGCTTCACCCGAGCTTCCTGCTATTGGCAGGCTCAAGAGCATTTCCGCCACAGGCCGCTGGGTCAGGGACCGCGCCTATTACAAGCGCTCGCGCTGGGCCGGGAAGCGCAGCATTGACGGTGTTGATGTAGTGGACGGCGTGGCCACCAACCCGCTGGCCCACGCGATCGCCACCGCGCTCCGGATCGCCAATGCCCGGGAGGCCGAACAGCTGGCTTCGGTGGACACGGACCTCTACCGCGCCAATGAGATCGAGTCCGACGATACATCCGTGATCCGGCTCCGCACCGCGGACGGCCTGACCATCACGTGCGCCCTCACGCTCTGTGCCACCGAGTCCGTGGAACCGTACATCACGCTGCACGGCAGTGAAGGGACGGCCGTGTTCCACTACACCGAGGATCGTGTCACCGTGACAACGGGCGCCGGTGAGACCACCCACACCTTCGGCCGCGACGACCTCACAGAAAACCTGCTCCAGCATCTGTCCAACGGAACGCCTTTGCTGAGCCCTCTGGACCACAGCGGCGCCTTCATGCGGGTCCTCGAGGCCATCCGCACGGCTGAAGCGCCCACGGCCATTCCCGCATCGAGTATCGAGTGGGTGGGAACGGGCGAGCAAGCGCATGCAGTGATCCCTGGCATCGAGGAGATCCTGGATCGCGCCACTACGGCAAATGCCACGTTCTCGGAACTGGGGCTCCCCTGGGCCACACGCCACCGAGCCGGCGCCGAACCCCTGTTCCAGACAGCAAAGAATGCAGTCATTACGCTGCGGACCGGGACCGCCCTGGACAGCGGCCTGTCTCCGCGCCCTTACCTGCACCCCGTCACCACGCAGTCCGGTATCGTGGTGACCGACCACCTGCCGATCGACCATGCCTGGCATTTGGGAGCGGGCTTCGCCCTGCAGGACGTCAACGGCACCAACTTCTGGGGCGGCCGCAGCTACCGGCGGACTGCGGGACGATATCTCGACCTTGAGGATCACGGTCGGATCGAGCTCCGACGCAGCGTTCGCCACCAGGACAGCGCAGTTCTTGACCTTGAGTGGATTGGCACGGACGGCACCACCCTCCTCACCGAGAAGCGCACTTACGGGCGTTCCGTGGTTGACCACCGCACGTGGCGCCTGGACATACGGACCGAGCTGACCGCCGTCGTGGATTTGGCGCTGGGCAGCCCGGGCTCCCACGGCGCAGCCGGCAGTGGCTACGGTGGATTCTTCTGGCGGCTTCCCGTCAATGGCCAGCCACGCGTCTTCTCCTCCACAGCCGACGGCGAACCTGCCGTTCACGGCTCGGTTTCGCCGTGGCTGGCGTGGGCTGGAGAGTTCGACGGCGGGCCTGCCACCTTGGTGTTCGGGGCGCCGCAAGAGTCGGCTGATCCGTGGTTCGTGCGGCTGGACGGGTACCCGGCCGTAGGCTCGGCCCTTGCTTGGGATTCACCCGTGGAACTCAAAGCAGGCCACATGCTGAGCCGGAGCATCCCCGTGTGGATCAGCGACGGATCCTTGGGAGCTGCGGAAATCGAGGCCCTGGTGGCGGCACGGTGAACGCGGCTTCGTCCCAAGCCCTCATGGCCTCCCACCCCACGGTCCAGGGCCTGTCCCGCTGCCTCACCGCCCCAGCCAAGCCGACGTTTGCTTGGCGGCTGGCGGCAGAGGCCACGGACGCGGCCCAAAACGGCTACCGCATCAACGTCATGGACAGCCGGGGCAGCACGGTCTGGGACTCAGGCCAAGTGCCATCCGGGCAACAACACCACATCCCCTACACAGGGCAGGACCTGGCTCCGGACTCCGACTACACCTGGACCGTGCAATTGACGGATGCCAAGGGGGCCACGGGCGCTGCCTCTCCCCCGGCCTCCTTCAGCACGGGCCTCGGCGCCGCCGGAGAAGGCTGGGCCGCCCACTGGATCCACCGCGCTCCCGGTGGCCGCGCCCCGATGCAACTCATGGACGGCTTCCTGCGCATAGGCGGCACTCCGCACGCTCCCTGGCCCGTCCAAGCCGAGGGACCGGTCACCGTCAAGGCGCGGTTCCGCCTCCGACTGGGCACGGCCGGGATCCTCCTGCGCAGCGATGGCGCGGGGAACGGCTTGCTCCTTGAGCTCAAGCCCCATGGTGCTGCGCTGCTCAGGCCGGCCCCCGCTTGGGAGATCGGAGCCGCCGCCGCACCCTGCACGGTGCCGGTGGCCGAGACGCAGGGTTTTGAAGCGGCAGCAGCGTCGCGGGCGGGCACGGTTCCCGCCGACGGTTGGCAGGACCTGACCGTGACTGACGACGGCGACGGGATCGTCGTCGTGATTGACGGAAAGCAGGTCCTGGAGGCGCTTGTGCCCCGTCATAACGGGCATGGAACCGGCGTGGCCTTCCACCAGGGACCCCGCAGCCAGGCGGAGTACCGCGCACTGACGGTGCATGCTGCGGGCTCCACCGTGCTGGAAGCAGATTTTTCATCGCCGGACGCACTGGACGCCTGGCAAACAAGCACGCCCCACCGCCAACCGGACGAATGGACGCTCGCCAAGACCACCGTGGAACTACTTGGCAGGGTGGTCCGGGCCCGCCTCTATGCTGCGGCCGGCCATCATGCGCGCTTCTCGATCAACGGCATGCCCTGCCTGGAAACCACCAGTTTCGGTTATCCCGGTGAGCAGTTCTACGACGCTGCGGACGTGACCGACGCGCTGCAGGACACAGACTCAGCCACCATCGAGGCCCTGGCCCACTGGTACGGACCCGGTCAGGGTCGGGCTGCCGGCCGCCCGGGGTTGCTGGCCCAGCTGAGCGTTGAGTACGACGACGGCACCCGGGACCTGTTCGGAACCGGGCCCGGGTGGTTGCTCGCCGAAGGCCCCTACAGGCAAGCGGGATACCGCAACGACGAAGGCGATCCGATCGAGCATCACGACGCGGCGTCCTGGCCTGCACCGGAAGGCTGGTCCCCTGCGCAGTCGCTCGGGCAGCACCCTGTCCCGGACTTCCCGGTGCTGCACCCCAACTACGCGATGGTCGCCCGGAACCAGGTGTCCGCCGTCGTGATCCGCTCGGCAGAGGACGGCACACCCGTGGCGGACTTCGGCAGGGTCCTGCCGGGGCGTCCAGTGGTGGAATTCGGTAGCGGTGTAGACGGCCGGACCATCATGATGCGGGCCGGTTACGCGCTGCTTGAGGACGGCCGGGTGGACCACGGCAAGACGGCCAGCCAAAACACGGACATGACTTTTCCCTACACCCAAACCGGAGGCGCCCAGTGCTACGGGGCTGCCGTCCATCTGGGGTTCCGCTACCTTGAGTTCCCCGGCCTGTCCGTGGCAGAACTCGGCGACGTAGCGGCCGTGGTGGTCCACGCGGAGCATCCGGACGAGGCAACCTTCAGCAGTTCGGATCCGGTCCTGGACCACGTCTTCGCTTTGCTGAAAGACTCTGCCCTGTACGGCGTCCAGGAGCAGTTCGTGGACACCCCTACCCGCGAGAAGGGACAGTTCCTGGCTGACGCTGCGAACATTTCCTACGCCACCATGGCCCTGTTCGGCGAGCGCCACTTCACTGCCAAGGCCCTGCGTGAGTTCGCGGCGTCGGCGGGCCGCTACTGGGCCTCCCCGGAGGAGCGCGGACGCTACAACGCGGTTTACCCAAACGGCGATGGCAAGCGCGATATCCCGGATTTCTCGCTCATGATGCCCGAGTGGGTGGAGGAGTACCACCGCCACAGCGGCGATGATGCGCTGGTCGAAGAACTGCTCCCCTGCCTTGTCGATTCAGCCGACTACGTGCTCCGGCACATCCCGGTCGACGGTCCGACCGCCGGCCTGGTCACGAACTTGGGCGGAGGGTCCGGCCCGTACCTGCACGGCATCGTGGACTGGCCCGCTCCTGGCCGGTTCGGCTACGACATGGACTGCGCCGCACGGACCACGGTGAATGCGCAGGCCTGGTCAGTGCTCGACGTCGTCAGCCGGTTGTGCGCCACCGCCGAACGTGAGCGGGACTCGGCGAGGTTCGCTGCCGCGGCAGCCGCGCTCGGGGCTCGGTTCAATGACGCCCTTCGGGTGGACGGGGTCATGGTGGACGGCCTGCACGCCGACGGCAGGCCAAGCCTGAACGCTTCCCAACACGCGACGTCGTTCCCGTTGTCCTTGGGCATCACTCCCCCAGAGCATGCCGCCAAAGACGCGGAACGCCTGGCCGGAATGGGGATGCGCCAAGGCCCCATGACGGTGCACCGCCTGTTCCGCGCCTTGCTGGCAGAGGGCCGGGTGGACGCTGTCCTGGACCTCCTCACGGACGCCACGCAACCGGGGTGGGCCAGGCAACTGGAGGCCGGAGCTTCTTTTACCTGGGAAGCCTGGGATCTCGTGGAGGGCACCGACTACAGCCAGTCCCACGCTTGGTCCGCTTCCGTGGTGCGGGAGATCTTCGAGTACCTCCTCGGTGTCCGCATCACTGCTCCGGGGGCTGCCGCCGTCGTGATCCAAACGCCGGTGTGCCGGCTGGAACGGGCGGAAGGCACCATCCCCACGGAGCGCGGACCGGTCCGGGTGTCTTGGCGCCGCACCCCCGACGGCACGGAGCTGGACTACTCGGCCCCTGCTGGAGTGAAGGTTGACGTGATCCTTCCGCGAGATGGCAAACAATGACAATGTCCTCGGGACTGCCATCACATGCCATCCCGCGGAGGGGCTAGCTGCGCAGCTGGCTCTTCGCCTCCGGATAGGCTTTCTTGGCTGCTTCTTCAGGCGAGAGGCGGTTGAAGTGGACCTCCATGCCGTAGCGGCCCAGCACTTCCATCACCGAGCTTGAACCGGCGGGCGGCACGGGAACGGCGTCGCCCAGTTCGGAGGAGATTTCGTCGATGAACTTGGCGGTGGCCGCGTCTTCGGGCGTGAGGTTCGGAGTGACGGCGGTACGGACCTCGGAGTTACCGGGAATACCGCGATCGGCCAGCGCAATCTGGCCGGCTTCGACGCTGTTGGACAGGAAGTCGATGAACTTCTGGACCTCGGCCGGGTGCTTGGTGCGCGAACTCGCGGACCAGAACTGGGACGACTTGTAGTACTGCTGGGCGTCGGCAGCCGAGCCGTCCGCGCTCGGCGGACGGTGGATCTCCAGTGCCTGGCCGGATGCCTTGCTCAGGGCAGAAAGCTGGTTGGACCAGTACCATGCCAAGGCGAAGCGGTTGGTGGCCAGGCCCTGCTGGTCCACGGACGCCGTAACATCCTCGGTCATCACCGAAGCTGGCGGAACGGCTTTTGAATCCCGGAGCCGGGCTTGGTACTCATACCAGCCCTTCAAATCGTTCTCGTCGAAGCCGAAGTGGCCGTCTTCGGCGAAGAGTTTCTTTCCGTGCTGGCGGAACCACAGGTTCATGGGTGCGTCACCGGTAACGGCACCGGATCCATAAACCCCGTCCTTGCTCTTCGAGGTGATGTCCGCAGCGGTCTTGCTGTATTCGTCCCAGGTCCAGGTCTTGTCATCGGGGAGCGTGACACCACTGGCGGAGACCAGGGACGGATTGGCCAGGACCACCTGGGCGTTGACGCCGGCGGTGATGGCGTACTGCTTGCCGTCCACCTTTCCAGCGTCAGCCACTGCTTGATCGAACTTGGACTGGTCAACGTCCTTCAACTCCAGCAAGGCCCCGCGGCCCGCATACTCTCCGAGGTACGCAGCGTCCATCTGGATGATGTCCGGGGCATCCTGCGACGCGACCTGGGTAGCAAGCTTGTCCCAGTAGCCGGACCAGTCTCCATATTCCCCCTTGATCTTGATGTTGGGATTCTCGGCCTGGAACGCGTCGATGAGCTTTTGGGTCATTTTGTGGCGGACGTCGGAGCCCCACCAACTGAAGCGGAGGGTTACGGTCCCGTCGGATGCTGCCTGGGGAGAGCCGCCACAACCGGTCATTGTTATGGCGAGCGCTGCCGCGGCAGCTGCGACCTTGACGGAAAGGCCGGAGAAAGATTTTCGTGCACGAATCGACATCTGGAGTCCTTGTCTTGAACGCAGGTGAGTCTTGCAGATGCGCGTTAGAGAAAACGCTTTCTCAGCGTAGATGTGCGTTACATCACAAGTCAAGGTATTTTTTGTGAGTTTCGACCGCCAGGGTGTTCAGAAAGCGATCAAGCGTCCGCGGCCCGCCGTCGTGCAAACACGTAGAGCAGCAAGCCAATCACGGCAGCCGAGACCATCCCCAAGGCGCCCGTGACCACCAAGCCCGTCCGCACGCCGAACTCCCCGGTCAGCCAACCGGCAAGCAAGCCACCCAGTGCATGCCCGCCAAGGAGGAGTGGAAGATACAGGGCCAACACGCGCCCGCGGACATGCGCGCCGGCTTCCAACTGCACTGCCGTCGCAGCGCTGGTGAGGAACATCAGGGTCATGAAACCCACCACCACCAGCAACAGCACGAACCATTCCTCCGTGGGCATCAGCGCGGCCACCAATTGGCTCAAGCCGAAGAGCCCTGCACTGGCTACGATGCCCTTCCTGCCGAAGCGCTTGATCCTCGTAGCAAGCAGCGCGCCAGCCAGTGCACCCAGGGCGCTGACGGTATTGAACAGGCCGAAGCCCGCCGGTCCGCTGTGCCAGACCCTGTCAGCGAACGCTGCGAGGACCACCGGACCGTTCATGCCGAAGGCACCCAGCAGGCCGGCCAAAAGCATGATGAGCAGGAGCGGCGGACGCGCGCGGACAAAGCGGAATCCGGCGAGGATCCCGCCGTGCCGGTCACCAGGTTTGGCGTGGCCCGGGGCATGGTGCAGTTCATTGGGGCGGATGGCCACGATCATCAGCAGCACAGCGATCCCCACCACGGCGTTGCCGGCAAACGCAGCCGCCGGTCCAGCCTTGGCGATGACAACACCGGCGAGTGCCGGACCCACCATCGCCCCAAGCTGGCCAATGGCACTGTTCAGGCCGATGGCCGCCGGCAATCCCCGGTCACCCACCACCTCGTTGACGAACACCTGCCGGGCAGGGCCGTCGATCGCACTGGTGACACCCAGGGCAATGCAACTGGCATAGACAACCCACACATCACGTCCACCGGTGGCATTCCACACCGCCAAGCCCGCAGCAAGCACCGCAGCGACGGACTGGCACACCAGGAGGATCCGGCGTTTGGGAAAGAGATCCACCAGGACTCCGCTGAGGGGACCCACCACCAGCATCGGCAGGAATTGGAGGGCGACGGCCAGGCCGACAGCGGCCGGGCTCCCTGTCAGTTGCAGCACCAACCAGTCCTGGGCCAGGCGCTGCATCCATACTCCCCCGCTGCTTGCCAAAGTCAGGGCAACGAAGATCCGGTAGTTATGGTGCCTCAGGGGGTAATGCCAGGTTTCGGGGTTGAGTGGCGGGCGTTGCGTAGGCTGTTGGGTTTGCGGACGCTGGGAAAACGGGCGCGAAGGCACGGGGGCGGTCAGCTCTCATCTGTGCGGGTGGTGCGGGCTAACGGTTTCGGTGGGAACGGATTTTGATGGCGGCGGTGGCAAGGATGAGTGCGCCGGGAACAATGACGAACAACGCCTGGAGCATCCACACGAAGACCACCGACATGCCCAGGGCAGCCAGCAAAAGGAGCGAGCCGCTCCAGTCGCGGACGGAGTCTTCCTTGGCGGTGGAGTAGGCTGCGGCCCACCCCTCCCCACCACCCGCGTCGGCAGGCTGGGTCGCTGCGTCCCACGCCACGGGGCCGCTCCAATTACCCGCGGTACGCAACAGCAGGACCGCGCCCGCGGCCGCCAGCACCAGGGTGGCAGGCAGGATGACCGTCCGCCCCGGCAATTGCTCCACCAGCGCGAGCAACAGGTTGAGGACAACCACCAGGCCGGCCGCCGCCGTCGTGATGCCGTACTTCCAACTGCCGGGCAGCGCCCGGCGGAAAGTGTCCCACAGGGTCCTGAGGGAATCATCCCTGCCGCTGAGGTGCCTTTCGAGATGGACGACGCCGGCAGCATAGGCCGCCGGCGCCGTCACCAGCGGCAGGGACAACAGAAGCACGATGACGCCTGCCAGCATCGTCTCGGAGAAGAGGGCAAAGCGGTTGACCGGAATTCCAGGCTTGTCCGAGGGCTTTCCCGAAGTGTCCATGACGCTCATTGCCTGTCCTCCTAGCCCTTGAGGCCCTGGGTGGAAACGCCCTCCACGATGTAGCGCTGGAAGATCAGGAAGAACACCAGCACGGGAAGGAGGGCCAGCACAGACATGGCGATCATGGCGCCGTAGTCCGAGCTCTGGGTCTGGTCCACGAAGAGCCGCAGGGCCAGTGGAAGCGGGTACTTTTCCGGTGTATTCAGGTACAGCAGCGGGCCCAGGAAGTCGTTCCAGCTCCAGATGAAGGAGAAGATGGACGTGGAGATCAGGGCCGGTTTCATAAGCGGGAGCATGATGGAACCGAAGATGCGGACGTGTCCGGCGCCGTCAATGCGGGCCGCCTCGTCCAGCTCTGCCGGCAGTCCGCGCATGAACTGGACCATGAGGAAAACGAAGAACGCATCGGCCGCAAGGAACTTGCCGATCAGCAACGGCACGTACGTGTCCACCAGGCCCAGCTGCTGGAAAATGATGTACTGCGGAATGATCACCACGTGGAACGGGAGCAGCAGGGTGGCGATCATCATGCCGAAGAACAAGCCGCGGCCCGGGAAGTTGATCCGCGCAAAGGCATACGCGGAAACGCTGGCCGAGAGAATGGTGCCTACCACGGCACCAATGGCGAGGATCAGGGAGTTGGTGAAAAACGTCAGCGTGCTGACCCCGCCAATGCCGTCCATGGCAGTGACAAAGTTGTCGAAGCTGAAGTTCGCCGACCACAGCGAGGTATTGCCGCCGCCGATCTCCGAGTTCGGCTTGAAGGACGAGGCAATCATCCACAAAGCCGGGTAGAGGACAATCCCCACCAGGACCAAGGCGACGATGTGGAAGATGACGCTCTTGGCTTTCCTGGCCGCGCCGGACTCTGCCTTCGGGTTGTAGGCCGGAGTCTCTGCCGGCGTTGGTGCGGACTGCGTGGGAGTTGCCATGGTTGTCATTTCGAATCACCGCTGTAGTGGACCCAGGACTTGGAGGTCTTGAAGAAGATCAGCGTGATGACGCCGACCACGATCACCAGGAGCCAGGCCATCGCCGAGGCGTAGCCCATCCGGAAGTCGCTGAAACCGCGCAGGTAGAGGTAGAGGGTGTAGAAGAGGGTGGATCCTGCAGGGCCGCCTTCACCGTTGGAGATGATGTAGGCCGAAGCGAAGATCTGGAACGCGTGGATGGTTTCCATGAGCAGGTTGAAGAAGATCACCGGGGAAAGCATGGGCCAGGTGATGTTGAAGAACTTCCGCACGGGACCCGCACCGTCCATGGAGGCGGCCTCGTAGAGATCGGCGGGGATCTGCTTCAGGCCGGCCAGGAAGATCACCATCGGGGCACCGAACTGCCACACTGTCAGCAGGATCATCATGGGCATGGTCATGGACGGATTGCCCACCCAGCCGCCGAGGTTGATGCCGAAGAAGGACAGGCCCTGGTCCACGGGACCGGAGTCACCGAACATGGCCTTCCACACGATGGCGATCGAAACACTCGCTCCGATGAGGGAAGGAGCGTAGAACGCGGAACGGTAAAATCCCTGTCCCTTCCGCTTGCTGTTCAGCAACATGGCCACTGCCAACGCGGCGGCGAGCTTCAAGGGCGTACCGAACACGACGTAGCTCAGGGTCACGCCCACCGACTGCAGGAACCGTTCGTCCTGGAACAAGGTGGCGTAGTTGTCCAGGCCGATCCACTTGGGAGCTTCAAAGAGGTTGTAGTTGGTGAAGGAGAGGTACAGCGAGGAAATCATCGGACCGACCGTCAGGGCGATGAATCCCAGCAGCCATGGCAGCAGGAACGTGTAGCCGGCGCGGGCATCCGCACCCCGCCGCCGCGGCTTGCGCGGCTGCGGGGAAGCGGACGACTGGGAACGCCGGCTCAGGGTTGGGCTTTGAGTCACGGGTTTCTTCCGTCAGTTCAGGCCTGGATCAGGCGTTCTGCTTGATGAGGTCTTCGGCTTCCTTGAACCACGCATCCGCTGCGCTGTCAACGGTCTGCTTGCCGTAGTTAAGTTCCGAGCTGATGCGCTTAAAGGATGCTTCCAGGGTGCCGAAGCCAACGATGGGCGGCTCGGGAGCGTCCTTAAGGTACTTCTCGATCGACTTCTCGTAGTCCACCACCAGCTTGTCCGTGCCCTCGAAGGTGGTGCCGTCGCGCTGGGTCTTGGAGGCGGGAACACCGCGGGAGGTCTTGAAGATCTGGCCAACCTCGGGATCGTTGACCATGAAGTCGATGAAGCGGGCCGCTGCTTCCTTGTACTTGGTCTTGGCGCTGGCCACCATGAGCATGGAGGGCTTGAGGAACAGGCCCAGGTTGTCCGGGTCGTCAGAGGGAACGGGAACGAGCTTGAGCTCCTTGGCGCCGCTGTCCGCGAGGTAGCCGGCCATGAAATTGTCCCACGTGGCCTCGGTGGCAGTGACGTTGGAACCGAAGGGGGACTTGGGCAGCAACTGCGTTACCTTGTCCTCGCCCACGATCGCCCCGGTGCCGCGGAGGCTGCCTGCCTGGTTCCACCACTTCTTCAGGTCGTCCTTGGAGAAGCCAAGCTTGCCCTCGTCGGTGAAGGCCTTGATGTTGTTCTGGCGCAGCCAGATGTTGAACATCCACCACACACCCGTGTAGTCGGTGCCACCGAACAACGTACCGTTGCCCTTCGAACCAACTTCGGTGAGGAATGCATTGAATTCCTTGTAGTTCCAGCCGGCCCCCGGCTCGGCGATGCCCAGGGTCTTGAGCTTGGCGGGGTCGTAGTAGACGGCGAAGGCGTTGGTGCTGGTAGGAATGCCGAACTGCTTGCCCCTGATCTGCCCGGAAGGCAGGAGGGACTTGTCGAAAGCGTCGGTATTGATCTTCACGGTGCCGAGGTCCAGGAGTTGATTGCGCTGGCCGTAGTCCCGCAGGTAGGAAAGGTCCCACTGCATGACGTCCGGAAGACCTCCACCGGCAGCTTCCGTGGCGCGCTTCTGCCAGTAGCCGGTGAAGTCGGTGAAGTTGCCGTTAACCTTCACGTCGGGGTTCTTGGACTCGAAGAGGGCAATGGCCTTGCGGGTACGCTCGGCGCGGTCATCGTTGCCCCACCAGGTGTAGGTGATGGTCACGGGGTTCTGGGCTGAGCCTGTCTGCCCGGAGGACGAAGACTGCCCACAAGCGGACAGGAACGCCGCAGATGCCGTGCCCAGGGCCACCGTGGTGAGGAAATTCCTTCTGTTGATCATGAGAGCCTCCTTGCTCAGTTGGTGCAAGCCCCATTTTTTGATCATTACAACGTGGCAGTGATCTCGCTTACACTCGTTCTGAATCGATACAATATCCCCATTCGGGAATCTGGGCAAGCGTTTTCCAAGAACGCGCTTTCGCAGCTTCCGGCCATACCATGTCCTGCACCACCAGTCATCCAGAACGTCCAACCAGACGAAGGAGTCCCCTTGTCCTCCCCTGAAACCTCCCGTGGTCCATCGGTTTGGAACAGCGTGCCCGGCATCGCCTACGGCGGCGACTACAACCCCGAACAATGGCCGGAAGACATCCGGCTCGAGGACATCGAGCTCATGAAGGAGGCCGGCGTCAGTTTCCTGAGCGTCGCGATCTTCTCCTGGGGCCTGCTGGAACCCAGCGAAGGAAACTACGATTTCGGCTGGCTCGATGACGTGTTGGACAACCTCCACGGCGCCGGCATCAAGGTGGCCTTGGCCACGGCCACCGCTTCCCCACCGGCGTGGCTGGCCCGCAAGCACCCGGAAATCCTGCCCGTCACGGCGGAAGGCGTCCGACTGGAGCGTGGCTCCCGACGGCACTACTCGCCGTCGTCATCGGTGTACCGCAGGTACGCCACCGCCATGACGCGCGTTATCGCCGAACGCTATAAGGACCACCCTGCCCTGGCCTTGTGGCACGTGGACAACGAGCTCGGCTGCCACGTGGGCGAGTTCCATGGCGAAGAGGATGCAGCCGCCTTCCGCCGGTGGCTCGAACGCCGGTACGGGACCATCGAGGTGCTGAATGACGCCTGGGGAACCGCCTTTTGGTCCCAGCACTACGCATCCTTCGACGAGATCATCCCGCCGGGAGCAGCTCCCACCACCCTGAACCCTGGCCAGCAGTTGGACTTTGCCCGCTTCAACTCCTGGGCCTTCATGGACTACTACCGGGAACTGCTCGCCGTGCTCCGCGAGGTGACCCCCGGCGTACCGGCCACCACCAACTTTATGGTCTCCAGCGCAACGAAGACCCTGGACTACTTCGACTGGGCCAAGGACATGGACGTCATCGCCAACGACCACTACCTGGTCGCGGCCGACCCGGAGCGCGAGATCGAACTCGCGTTCAGCGCCGACCTGACGCGCGGCGTGGCCGGCGGAGATCCGTGGATCCTGATGGAGCACTCGACGTCGGCCGTCAACTGGCAGCCGTACAACCAGCCCAAGATGCCCGGCGAAATGCTCCGGAATTCCCTGGCCCATGTGGCCCGCGGGGCGGACGCTGTCATGTTTTTCCAGTGGCGCCAGAGCAAGGCGGGCTCCGAGAAATTCCACTCGGCCATGGTTCCGCACGGCGGCCGGGATACCCAGGTGTGGCGCAACGTGGTGGACCTGGGTGAAGCCCTCCGCAGGCTGGAACCCGTCAAGGGTTCGCGCGTCGAATCCCGCGTGGCCATTGTGTTCGATTACGAGGCCTGGTGGGCGTCGGAACTGGACTCGCATCCGAGCCAGGGCGTCAAGTATCTCGACACCATGCGGGCCTTCCACCGTTCCCTCTACCTGCGCGGCGTAACGGCGGACTTTGTCCATCCCACCGGAGACCTGTCCGGCTACGACCTGGTCCTGGTCTGCACGCTCTACGCCGTAACGGATGAGGCGGCTGCCTCGATAGCGTCCGCGGCACACCATGGAGCCACTGTGCTGGTCAGCTACTTCAGCGGCATCGTCGACGAACGCGACCACGTGCGGCTTGGCGGCTATCCCGGCGCTTTCCGCGAACTTCTGGGCATCCGGACCGAGGAATTCCACCCGCTCTTCCCCGGCACGTCCACCACCCTGAATGACGGCACCGTGGGTTCAGTGTGGAGCGAACACGTGCGGGCAACCGGTTCCACCGAGGTCCTGGCCACCTTCACCCACTATCCGCTGGACGGCGTCCCCGCCCTCACCCGGCGGGCCACCGGAGCCGGGTCAGCGTGGTACCTCGCTACGCTTCCCGACGCCGACGGCATCGACGCACTGACCGCGCGTCTCCTGGACGAAGCCAAGGTGACGTCCGCGGCCGAGGCGGGTGCCGGCGTCGAACTTTCCCGCCGCCGGGCGGCTGACGGCCGCAGTTTCCTGTTCGCCATCAACCACGGCCGGGAGGACGTAACGGTGAAGTCCGACGGCGAGGAGCTGCTGAGCGGCGAACGCTTCAGTGGAGTGGTGCCCGCCGGAGCCGTGGCCGTGATCGCCGAAGACCCACCCAACTAAGTCGCAATTGTGCGCGTTTTGAACGCTCAAAACGCGCACAACTGCGACCCAGTTGGGTGCCCGCGCACGGAAAAGCGCCCCGGATTGATCGCGTTGACCAACCCGGGGCGCTGTTCGGTGCTGAAAGGCTAGGCGCCGATCGCGGACTTCATTTCGTCCACGGCCTTCTTGCCTGCTTCTTCGGTGGAGAGCCTGTTGAACAGGACTTCGGAGCTGTAGCGCTTGACGATTTCCTGGATGGCACCAGCACCCTTCGGCGGAGCTGCCGGAGCCTTGCCCAGTTCGCCCTGGATGTCGCTGATGAAGTTGACCACCTTGGTGTCCGCCGGAGCCAACTTGGACTGGATCGCTTCGCGGACATCCGAGTTGGGGTAGACGCCGCGGTCAGCAAGCAGGATTTCGCCGGCCTTGACGTTGTTGGTCAGGAAGTTGATGAACTTGGCGGTCTCTTCAGGGTGCTTGGTCCGCGAAGAGGCGGACCAGAACTGGGAGGCCTTGTACCAAAGCTGGGTGTCCGACGCCTTGCCGGTCTTGGACGGGAAGCGCAGGATCTGCAGCTCACCACCCGCGGCCTTTTCCAGGGCGGGCAGCTGGTTGGACCACCAGAAGGCCAGGCCGTTCTTGCCGGTGGCCAGGCCGCTCTGGTCAAGGGGCGCGGCTTCTGCTTCAACGATTTCCGAGGCCGACGGGACAGCCTTCTTCTCGCTCAGTTCCTTCAGGAAGTCCCAGTAGCCGGCGATGTCCGAGGGCTCGAACCCGAGCTTGCCATCGTCGGTGTACAGCGACTTGCCGTTCTGGCGGAGCCACACGCCGAGGGACGCCTCGTCCGTTCCATAGGCGGCGGCACCATACGTGCCCTTCGGGGACTTGGCCGTGACTTCGGCCGAGATCCGCTCGAAGTCGTCCCAGGTCCAGGTCTTGTCGTCCGGGAGGGCAACGCCGGCAGCCTTGAAGACTGCGGGGTTTGCCAGGATGGTGGCTGCGTTGATGCCCGCGGCGATGCCGGTGAGGCCCTTGGGACCCTTGCCTGCATTCAGTGCAGCCTCGTCCAACTTGGAGGTATCGATCTGGTACTTGGAGAGGTCCAGGAGGGCGCCGCGGCTGGAGTACTCGGTGATGTACTTTTCGTCCATCTGGATGATGTCCGGAGCATCGTTGGCTGCCACTTGGGTGGCCAGTTTGTCCCAGTAACCGGACCAGTCGCCGTATTCGGCCTTGATGGTGATGTTCGGATTCTCGGCCTCGAAGGCCTTGATGGCTTCCTGCGTCAGTTGTGCCCGCTTGTCGCCGCCCCACCAGGAGAAGCGGAGTTCAACCTTGCCATCGGCACTCTTGGCCTCTGAGCCTCCCCCACAGGCACTCAAGGCCAGGACGGCTGCCGCGGTTGCTGCAATAATGGCCGAAGCGCGAAACTTGCGCTTGGACCGCTTGGCCTTGGGTTCCGACGAGCGCGCCTCCGACGCGGCTGCGTGGGCGACTGCTTCACCCTTGGGAAATACCGGCACTGTAGTCTCCGATCTTCTTTGATCCGTGGAAGTGTGAGAAAGCGTTTTCTCATTGGAATTATGATACAAGTCACTATCTTGTGTGACAAGTACCATTTCTGTCTGGGTTTACTGACGGGAAGGGGCCGGCTTGCACCGGCCCCTTCCCCTCGGCGGGGCGCCTTCAGGCTTATTTGATGCCGGTGGTGGCGATGCCCTTGATGAGGAACCGCTGGCCAAACAGGAACACCAGGAACACCGGGAACAGGGACACGATGGACATGGCGAAGAGTGATCCCCAGCTGGTGGCCGATTGTGAGTCGACAAAGGCCCGCAGCGCGACCGGGACGGTGAACATGTCCGGGTCCGTGAGGTAGATCAGGGCGCCGAAGAAATCGTTCCAGGTCCAGATGAACGTGAAGATGGTGGTGGTGGCGAGGGCCGGAACCATCAACGGAAGGATGACGCGCAGGAAGATCCGGGTGTGGCCTGCGCCGTCGATGCGGGCGGCCTCATCGAGTTCCTTCGGGATACCGCGGATGAACTGGACCATGAGGAACACGAAGAACGCATCCGTGGCCAGGAGCTTGGGCACGATCAACGGCCAGAAGGTGTTCACCCAGCCGATCTGCGAGAACAGGATGTACTGCGGCACGATCACCACATGGAAGGGCAACATGATGGTCAGCAGCATGATCCCGAAGAAGAGCTTCTTGCCGGTGAACTGGAGCCTCGCGAACGCGTAGGCGGCCATGGAGCAGGAGATCAGGTTACCCAGGATGGAGCCAAGGACCACGATCGCGGAGTTGATCATGTAATGCCCGAACGGATGGGTCAGCGCGGACCAGCCGTCGGTGTAGTTGCTCATTTCCAGGTTCTGCAGCCACAGGCCGGGTTCGCGGAAGATGAGGTCGTTCGGTCGCAGGGAGGAGACAACCATCCACAGGAGCGGGTAGATCATGACCCCGCCTACCAGGATCAGGATGGCGTGCTTGATCAGTCCCTTGATGCGGGCGCTGCGGCTGAAGGCCAGGGTTCCCCGGGATTCGCGGCGGCGGGGGGTCTTGCCCGGCTGCTGTGACGTGGAGCCGGAAGTGGCGGGCATGGTCTGAGTTTTAGTCATCGTAGAACACCCAATACTTTGAAGCGATGAAGTTGATGGCCGTGAAGGCACCGATGATGACCAGCAGGAACCAGGCCATCGCTGAGGCGTAACCCATGTCGAACTGGCCGAAGCCCTTCTGGTACAGGTACAGCGTGAAGAACATGGTGGAGTCCGACGGACCGCCGTTGCCGCCCGAGACGATGAACGCCTGCGTGAACGACTGGAACGAGCCGATGATCTGCAGCACCAGGTTGAAGAAGATGATGGGGCTCAGCATGGGGATGGTGATCCGCCAGAACTTCTGCAAGGTGGTGGCGCCGTCAACTTCGGCTGCCTCGTAGTACATGTTCGGGATCTGGCGCAGACCGGCCAGGAAGATGATCATGGGGCTGCCGAAGGTCCACACGTGCAGCAGGATGATGGAGCCCAGCGCAGTGTTCGGATCCGAGATCCAGCCCGGGCCTTCGATGCCGATCATGGCCAGCACCTGGTTGACCAGGCCCGTGGTGCCGAAGATCTGCTTCCACAGGATGGCAACGGCAACCGAGCCACCGAGCAGCGAGGGCAAGTAGAAGATGGAACGGTAGAACGGGAGTCCGCGGAGGCCTTTGTCCAGGACCAGTGCAATGAGGAGCGCCACGGCCAGCTGCAGGGGCACGCCCACCAGGACGTACGTGAACGTCACGCGCAAGGAGTTGTGCAGGCGGGCATCGCTGAACATCCGGACAAAGTTGTCCAGGCCAACCCACTCCGGCGGCTGCAGGAGGTTGTAGTCGGTGAAGGACAGGTACAGGGACATCAACATGGGTCCCACGGTGATGACCACCAGGCCGATCAACCATGGCAGGAGGAAGACGTAGGCGGCCTTGTTGTCGCGGCCGTTCGCCTTCTTCTCCTCCTTGGTCATGGGGCCCTTGCGGCGGGTCATCGTGGAGAGTTCGCCAATAGCGCTCATTGCGTCCTCCCTGCGTGACCCCGGACGCCCTGCGGCGTTGCGGGGTGGTGCTGTGCGGCCATGTGGTCTCCTTTGGTCATCGTGGCCTTCCACGGAATTCGTGCTGGGAAATGCTGCCTCCGGGTCCGCCGGGGGCTCCGGCGCAGCCCCCTGGTTTTCCAGGATTCCGATCCCGGCGTTCAGCGGCTCCGTACCAAAGTAAACGTTTTCTTGACCCATGTACAGCCTTTTGCTAATTTTTGAGAAAGCGTTTTCTGATGAATGCGCTCCACAGGATTTCCCGCTCGCCGAAGCAGCCCGGCGTGCGGTTCCGCACACCCATCCGCCCCAGCAAAGCAGGACTCACTTGTTCCCGAAAAAAGCCACGGACACCGCTGTACTGGCCGGGATACAGGCACGCCCCAGTGCGATTGCCGGCTACGAGGACTGGCCGGACCATGCAGCCAACAATCCCCACGTGCCCGACTCCCCCGCTGCGAAGCTGCTCGCCGAAACACTCGGCGTTCCTGCCCTCGCACCGAATCCCGGGTACTCGGTGGAGTGGGAAGTGGAAGACAACAATGTGGTTACGTCCAAGCTGACGTGGCAAACCGGCTTCGGTCCCCGGACATCGGCTTGGCTGGTCAAGCCCGCCGATGCCACGGGACCACTCCCCGGGATCCTCGCCTTGCACTGCCATGGCGGCATCAAGTCGCACGGCGCCGAGCGCCTGGTGGGAATGCCTCCCGGCGTAGCGGAACAGTCCACGCACGACGACGGCACCGCCTCCGGCAACAGCCTCGGCCCCCTGCCACCCGGCTTACGGTCACGGCTCTACGACGGCAGGCCCTGGGCCACGTGGTTGGCCCGCCATGGGTTCGCGGTCCTGGCCCACGACGCTTTCATGTGGGGCAGCCGCCGGTTCACCCTGGACCCACTGCCCTACCGGACCGCCCACACGCTGGCCGGGCAGGAGGCACTCTGGCGGGAGGCCGGCGTCGTACCTTCCGACGCGGAACGGTACAACGCCGCGGCAGCTGCCCACGAAGAAACCGTGGCAAAGGCCGCCACGTTGCTTGGCTCCACTGTGGCCGGGACGGTGGCCCACGATGACCTCGTGGCCTTGGACATCCTGGCCTCTCTCCCCGGCGTTGATGCCGGACGGCTTGGTTGCGTCGGGTTTTCCGGTGGCGGCGGCCGGGCCATGGTCCTCGCCGGCCTGAGCCCGAAGATCCGCAGTTGCGTGGTGACGTGCATGATGACCACCTTTGAATCGCTGCTACCCGCGTACCTCGACGCGCACTCTTGGCTCCTCCATTCCCCCGGACTCTCTGGCTTGGGCGAATGGCCGGACGTCGTGGCGCGTTCCAGTGCGGAATCTGTCCTGGTGCAATACGGGCTGCGCGACGAACTTTTTCCCGAAGCCGGAATGCGCGACGCCGATTCCCACCTCAGGCGCGCCATGGCACCGGGCCGGTACACGGGCAGCTTCTGGGACGAACCCCACGTCTTCACGACGGCGATGCAGGAAGAGGCTGCCGCTTTCCTCGCCGCCCGGCTCCAGGCAGAACCACCCACCCAAGCTTCAGCGAGGACCACCCCATGACCCAGCCCGCAACCGTCACCAGCCCAACACCGCCCGTGCCCGTGCCCCGCGTCGCACTGGTAGGCGTCCACGGCTTCGGCGAACGGCATCTGGACAACCTCCGGCGCCTCGGGTCCGAGGGAAGGCTCCGCCTGGTGGCTGTCGCAGATCCCCAGCCACCCGCGGACGGTCAACTGCCTGACGACGTTGCCGTGTTCGCCTCCCTCGACGAACTCCTGGCCGTGGGGCAAACCCCTGACGTGGTCATCATCTCCACGCCCATCCAGACCCACGCACCTTTGGCCCTCGCAGCACTCGCGGCAGGCGCCAACGTGTACCTGGAAAAACCACCCGTGGCCTCCATGGCGCAGTACTCCGACGTGATGGCAGCTGCGCGGGAGGCCGGAAAACTGGTTCAGGTGGGCTTCCAAAGCCTGGGATCGCATGCCATTGACGCCATCCAAGGGTTGCTGGCCTCCGGCGAACTCGGCGAACTCCGCGGGATCAGCGCCACCGGGCAGTGGCTGCGCACCAAGGGCTACTTCACCCGCTCCCGGTGGGCAGGAAAGCGAAGCATCAACGGAACCGATGTAGTGGACGGGGTGGCGACGAATGCCTTGGCCCATGCCGTCGCAACAGGGCTGCGCCTGGCCGGTGCGGCGAAAGTCACCGATGTCCGGCAGGTGGATACGGATCTCTACCGGGCCAACGACACCGAAAGCGACGATACCTCCGTTGTCCGAATCGCTACCGTCCACGGCACTGTCCTGACCTGCGCACTGACACTGTGCGCCCCCGTGCAGTCGGCCCCGGTGGTCACCGTCTACGGCACCCTGGGGCAGGTGGCCTTCTCCTATACCGAAGACCGGCTGGACATCACCACTCCGCGGGGAACCCGATCGGAAAGCCATGGCCGGACCGACCTCTTGGAGAATCTGCTCGCGGCCCGGTCCGAAGCGGACCTCCTGAGCCCCCTCGGCGGCACTGGAGCCTACGTTGCCGTCCTCGAAGCGATCCGCACTGCCGAGGATCCGGCCCTCATCGATCCGGCCTTCGTGACCTGGGCGGGAGAAGGGAATGCGGCACACGCCGTGGTGGAGGGCATCGGGACCTGGATCCAGCGGGCCGCCCTGGGGCAGGCCACGTTCGCCGAGCTCGGAGCGCCTTGGGCCTCCGGCTCCAGCAAGCCCGTGATGGAACTCGGCGGGACAGTCGTGGCCACCATCCAGGATGGAACCGGCACCAGGCCAACGTCGTCGCCCCGGCCCTACCTGCACCCCGTCCGGACCTTGGCCGGAACCGTCGTGACGGACCATGTGCCCGAGGACCATGTGTGGCATCTGGGGGCCGGCGTGGCTTTGCAGGACGTGGACGGCATCAATTTCTGGGGTGGCCGTACCTACACCCGGGACGCGGGAGCGTACGTGTGGCGCAAAGACCACGGGCACATCGTCACCGAATCCGCTGAACACACGGAGGGGAAGCGGGTGGAACTGCTTGGCTGGGTCGGTCCCGACGGAACACGGATGCTCCGCGAACAACGCGAATGGAGTTGGGCCGCCGTCGGGCAGTCCGCATGGGCGTTGACGCTGGACTTCAGCCTTGAGCCGGCCACTGGTGGCTCCGTGATGCTGGGCAGCCCCGGGTCGAACGGCCGGCCGCAGGGCGGCTACGGCGGCTTCTTCTGGCGTCTGCCGAAAGTGGGCGATGCCACCATCTGGACCGCGGATGCCCGCGGCGAGGACGCGGTCCATGGGAGCGTGGCGCCGTGGCTGGCTTGGTCTGGAACGTTCGACGCCGGAACGTCACCCGGCGGGCACGGCACCGGCGGACTGGGCCACCCTGCAACGCTGGTGTTCCTCGCCTCGCCGCAGGCACCGGATCCGTGGTTCGTGAGGCAATCGGGCTACCCGGGCGTCGGGCTTTCCCTCGCGTGGGACACCCCGGTCCGGGCAGAACCCGGCAATCCTGTCCACCGCACCGTCACGGTCCTCATCGCCGACGGATTCCTGGCCACCAACGACATTAAACAACTCATCTCAACCTTGGGGGAATCGGCATGACCGCTCCAGCTCAGTCCACAACCGTGACCGTCACAGCGCCACGGACCGCACCCGGCAACGCAGCCGATCGCGCCGTCAAGCGCCGGCGCGTCCTGGATATCCTCGATGCCGCGGGCCGCGATTCACTGCTCCTGACAACGCATACGGCGCTCACCTGGTACTTGGACGGGAGCCGCGTGCACATCAGCCTCGCCGGGGATCCCATCGCTGCCCTGCTGGTGGACCGGGACGGCGACCACCTGGTGACGTTCAACAACGAGGCCGGACGGATTGCCGCCGAGGAACTCCCCCAGGGCGTCAGCCTTCACACGGTTCCCTGGCACGGCCCGCTGCACGCTACGGCCGCTGGGCTCGCCGGCGATGGCGATCCCCTGCTGGAAGCCGCCGTGGCAACCGAACTCCGTGCCGCGCGGCAGCAACTCCTTCCCGCCGAGGCCGCCCGCTACGCCAGGCTCTCGGCCGATGCCGCAACAGCCATGACCGACGTCCTGTCGCAGGCAACACCCGGTACCACCGAGTTCGAGCTGGTCTCCGATCTTGCTGCCCGGATCGTCGCCGTCGGGGCCGAACCGCTGGTCCTGCTCTGCAACGGCACGGGCCGCAGCGACTTCCGGCACCCGTTGGCTACGCACTCGCCGATTGGCCGCCGCGCCATGGCCGTGGTGTGTGCCCGCCGTGACGGCCTGGTTGCCAACGTGACCCGCTGGGTGGCGTTCGACGCCGGCACTCCCCAGGAGCTCGACGCCGAGGCCCGCATCGCGGCGGTGGAAGCGGACATCTTCCGTGCGACGGTGCCGGGTGCCCGCCTCAATGATGTCTTCACCGAGATCCAGTCGGCCTACGAGAGGCACGGCTTCGGCGCTGACCAGTGGAAGCTGCACCACCAGGGCGGCCCTGCAGGATATGCCGGACGGGATCCCCGGGTCACCGCAGAGGTCACTGACTGGATTGTCGTCAACCAGCCCTTCACGTGGAACCCTTCCGGTCCCGCCGTGAAGATCGAGGACACAGTGCTGCTCGCCGAGGGCGGGCTGGAGATCCTGACCTTCGACGAACGCTGGCCCACAGCGGAAGTCGACGGCCGCCGTCGTCCGGTGACGCTGCGTCCATAACCCGTCGTCCCCCACACGAAAGGGGCGGGTCACCATCAAGGTGACCCGCCCCTTTCGCGCGTGGCTACCCAAGTAGGTCGCAATTAAGCGCGTTTTGACCGCTCAAAACGCGCTTAACTGCGACCCAGTTGGGTGCGCTAGCTGAGGTTCAGTGCGCCGTCCACGCGGCGCGGGATGCCCAGCGGGTTGGACTCGTGCAGGGCCGGGTGCAGGATGCTCTCCGGCGCGTCCTGGTACGCCACCGGACGTTGGAACCTGCGGACCGCCGTTGCCCCCACGGACGTGAACAGGGACGTGGTGGCCGGGTAGGGACCTCCGTGTTGCTGGGCCCAGTTCACTGCCACGCCCGTGGGCCAGCCGGCGAACAGGACCCGCCCGGCCAGCCCGCTGAGCTGTTCCACGAGCGCATCGATGTCCTCGCCAGGCCGGGCGTGGAGGGTTGCCGTGAGGCTGCCGGGAACCTTGCCCAGGGCCTCGGACAACTCATCCTGATTGGCGTACTCGATCAAAAGCGTGGTGGGCCCGAAGCATTCCTCCAGAAGTTCCCCGGGCCGTGCCAGGACGTTGGCTGCCGTGGTGGAGAAGACCACCGGTGCAGCGCCATCGGCCAAGGCGTCCTGGTCTGCGGTGCCGCTGACCAACGTCACCCCAGGCTGCTCTGCGACGCTGCGCAGGCCGTACGGGTACGCCTCGGCGATGCGTTCAGTGAGCATGGCCGCTGCTGGCTTGTCCTTGCTGGCTTCAGCCACGTGCGCTGCAAAGTCCGTCCCTGCGGGGATGAAGATGAGGCCGGGCTTGGTGCAGAACTGGCCCGCGCCCATGGTGAACGAGGCTGCCAGGCCAGCGGCGAGTTCCTCTCCCCGTTCCGCAAGGGCAGCCGCCGTGATGACCACCGGGTTCAGGCTGCCCAGCTCGCCGTAGAACGGAATGGGCTCCGGACGTGAAACCGCAAGATCGAACAGGGCGCGGCCACCCGGAATGGAACCGGTGAAACCAACAGCCTTGATGGCAGGATCCTGGACCAACGCGGTTCCGGCTTCGCGGCCACTCACCAACGCGAAGATGCCCTCGGGGGCGCCGGCCTGGGCCAAGGCTTCCGTGACGATCTCCGCCGTGCGCTCGGACAGCCGCAGGTGGCCTGAATGGGCCTTGACGATCACCGGGCAGCCAACAGCAAGCGCAGACGCAGTATCGCCGCCGGCCACGGAGAACGCGAACGGAAAGTTCGACGCCGAGAACACGGCTACCGGGCCAACCGGCCTGAGGATGCGGCGCAGGTCGGGCTTGGGCGGAGTTGCTCCGGGGTCGGCGTGGTCGATCACGGCTTCGAGGTACGAACCCTCGGTGATGACTTGCGCGAACAACCGCAGCTGGCCGCTGGTCCTGGCCACTTCTCCGGTGAGCCTGACCGTACCAAGGCTGGTCTCGGAGTCGGCGATGGCCACGAGCTCCGTCACGTTGGCGTCCAACGCGTCGGCGACGGCGGTCAGCCACTTCGCGCGCTCGGCGTCGGACGCTGCTGCGGTCACTTTCGCCGCGACAGCCGCTGCGGCCGTCACTGCTGTCAGGTCAAGAGTTGCTGTACTCAATGTGGTTTCCTTTGCTCTCGATAGCGTCGGTAGCGGAGGCCTGTGTGGAGAAATCGAATCCGAGTCCGGGCCTGCCTGCGGAACTGAGCCTGCTGTTACGGATGCTGATAGGGGACGGGCCGCCAAGGATCCCCAACTGTTGGAAGGAGGCGTCCTCCACGTCTTCCACACTGACAGCCTCGGCCAGGGTCAGGGCCAGCTGACCGGACAGTTCGGGCAGCAAGTGCGGGGCAACCCGGATGCTGTTTGCCCGCGCCAACTCGACGATCCGCCTGAACGGGGTGATACCGCCAACCCGAACAATGTTGGGCTGGATGATGTCCACCGCTTCCGCTTCGATGAAGTCGCGGAACCGGTAGATGGTGTGGACGTTCTCCCCCAATGCAATGGGCACCGGCGAGTGCTTGCGCAACCTCCGGTAGGCCCACAGATCGTCCGCACGGATCGGTTCTTCCAGCCATTCCAGGCCATAGCCGGCCAGGACATCCAACGCACGGAAGGTATGTGCCAGGTCCCAGCGCTGGTTGGCGTCGATCATCAGCAAGCGGTCCGGTCCGAGGACCTCCCGGACCGCGGCCACCCGTTCGGCGTCCTCGCGCAGCTCCGGTTTGCCCACCTTGATCTTGACGGCGTTGTGACCCGCAGCCACCCAGCGCTTGGCCTGTTCCACGAGCTCATCCAGGGAGTAGTGCAGGTTGACGCCGGAACCGTAGACTTCCACGGATTCCTGCCGCTGCCCCAGGAGTCCGGTGACGGACTGGCCGGCCTTCCGCGCTGCGAGGTCCCAGAGCGCAAGGTCCACGCCGGCCATGGCAATGGTGGTGAGCCCTCCACCGCCCGCTTCGTGCAGCCTCTTCCACAACGCGTCCCACACGATCTCCGCGTTGGCTTCGAGCCCAACGATGAATGGTGCGATGTCGTGGTCCAGGAGGGCCTTCACTGCCTGGGGGCCGATGGTAGGCGTCCACGAAAAACCGTGGCCCGTTCCGCCGTCGTCCGTTGCCAGTTCGGTGACAATCACGTGGTTCTCCGGTGCCTCCACGCCCCAGCTGCGCAGCAGCGGAACGGTGATCAGGCGGGTGGAGAGCCCGGTGATGCGGGCCGGCATCAGTTGCCGGCCAGCTCGTGGCCCTTGGCGAGGATTGCCTTGAGCTCCAACAGCTGCTCCTCGGTGGGATCCACCAGTGGCGGACGGACCGGACCAACGGGCAGGCCGGCCAAACGCAGGCCGGCCTTGATCAGGGAGACGCCGAAGCCCGGTGTCTGGTCACGAAGCCGGACGAGCGGTCCGTAGAAGCCTTCCAGCAACGCGTTGCGGCGCTCTTCGTCGCCGGAGACGTAGGCGTCGTAGTAGGCCTTGGCGATCTCCGGGGCCATGGCGAAGGCCGCCGAGGAGTACAACGGAATACCGAGCCCGCGGTAGGCGCCCTGCGTGAGTTCGGCCGTCAGGAGGCCATTGAACAGCGCGAAGTCTTCACGGCCGCTTGCGTTGATGGCGGAGACGATTTCCTGCGCGAGGCCAACATCGCCAATCCCGTCCTTGAAGCCCACCACCTTGGGGTTCGCCGTCAAGCGGGTCATCGCCGCGGCGGTGAACTTTGCCGTTCCACGGTGGTAGACAATGACGGGGAGGCTGCTGGCGTCCGCCACGGCCTCGACGTAGGCAACCACACCGTCCGTGGGACCCGTGACCAGGTACGGGGGAAGAACCAGCAGCGCGTCGGCGCCGGCTTCTTCGGCTGCCTTGGCGGCGGCAATCGCGTGGCCCAGCGGCCCACCGGCACCTGCCACCACCGGAACAGCTCCTGCCACGACCTCGACGGCGGCTGCGACTACGGTGCGGATTTCGTCGAGGGACAGGGCATGGAATTCACCCGTGCCGCATGCCGGGAACACGCCGCCGGGACCGAACGGAAGGCGCGAGGCGATGTGTTCCTTCAGGAGGGCCACATCCACCGCTCCGTCCTCGGTGAAGGGCGTGACGGGGAAGAAAAGGACGCCGTCGAATTTCATGCTGTCTCCTTGCTGGTTGCTCCCGCAGGCACCAGGCCGCGGTGGTTCTCGTCATTGAGTAGTGCTGTATCTGCGCCTTCGTAGGCAGGGGTGAGTTCGGTTCGCCAGCTGCGCCGCGGCTCCCACCCCAAAAGCTCGCGGGCCTTATCCACGGAGAATGCGGGACTGGTACCGGTGAGGTGCTCCGTCAGTGGACCGCTGCCGGGCAGGAACCGCGGGAACAATTCAGCCAAGGGCGCGGTGGCCAGGGCATCCTTGGCGCCCACGAAGAACACCTGCCCGTTGGGAATGGAGTCCATCTTCGCCAAGAGGACATCCAGGAAGTCAGCCACGTCACGGGCATCGACGTAGTTGAACAAAGCCGGTGCGGACAAGGCGGGATCATCCAACCGTTCCCTGACCGTATGGCCCTGCTGCGTCAGCGCTCCCTCCCATTCCTCGGGTGAGATGACGTAGCAGGGGCGGAAGGCCGCGTACCGGATCTTTTCCCCTTGCGCTGCAGCGAACATCTGGACCGTCTGCTCGGCGATCAGCTTGGACAACGCATAGGCGTTCCACGGCTTGGGTGGGGTCTCTTCGTTCAAAGGGAACGACGGCGGCAGCCAGCCTGCCGGCGAACCGTAACCGAGGGCAGTGGGGCTGCTTGCCGTGACGATCTTCGGAACGCCTGCGTCGGTGGCGGCACTCACCACCGCGTAGGCGAGCCGGGTGTTCGTGCTGAAAATGACGTCCTCGGGTGCGCTGAAAGGTACCGCAATAGCAGCGAGGTGAATGACGGCGTCGGGCTTTGTTTCCCTGATGAGGCGCTCCGCCTCACCGGGCGCCAGGAGGTCTGCGGTTAATTGCGTGGCGCCTGCCGGCAACTGCCCGGCGGGGATGGCGTCGCGGTCCACGGAAACCACGTCGTGGCCCGCCCCTGCGAGTCCGGCCACCACGCTGCGGCCGAGCCGGCCCGAGCCGCCGGTGACGAAAATCCTGCTCATCTGAAGTTCCTTGCGTCTCTTGGGGGTCAGGCCTGGTCGCGGCTGAGGTCGGCGCCGAGGCCAAGTTCGCTGATGTGGACAGGCAGGTTGGTGTCGAGGGACTGGTTTCCGGCGATGCCCACCGAGACGGACCGGAGCCCGTCGATGTAGCCGGACGGACGTCCCAGCGGGTCCACTCCGGGGCCGTTGAAGAGGTCCGAAAGCAGCAGGTTGTCGCCACCGCCATGACCACCTTCGCCATTGATGATCGGCACCTCGTAGGCTGCCTCCCAGTGGCGCTGGACGATCAGGCGCTCACCGTTACGTCGCACGGCGTCCTCTTCCTCAATGGGTGTGGCACTCGGGTCCACGACGGTCTTCTTGTCCGTGCTGAACTCGACGGCGGCACGTTCCACCACCTCGAGTTCGGCGCGGCCTTCCGTGCCGTTGACGGTGACGCGGTAACCCTCCCACGGGCTGTGCGCGTTCAAGGAGTAGCTCAGGGTGGGTCCCCCCTGGTAGTCCACCACGAGGGCCAGGTTGTCCTCGATGGTGATCCCATCGGTGAACACATCCTGGTCGCGGCGGTAGCCATCGAACTTCTCGTTGTCGTAGTACAGGGCCTTGAGCCGCTCGTCGTCGCGGAGGTCCAGACGGAACGGATCGCGCTCAAGTCCATCCACGGTACCGCGCTCCGGACGTGCGCCCAGGCCGCGTTCGCTGGCGTTCTTGTCACCGTAGAAGCGCAATCCGCCGGAAGCGAAGACGCGCTCGGGAACGTCGTTGATCCACCAGTTGACCAGGTCGAAGTGGTGGGAAGCCTTGTGGATCAGCAGGCCGCCGGAGTTCTTCTTGTCGCGGTGCCAGCGGCGGAAGTAGTCGGCTCCGTGGACGGTGTCCAGGACCCAGCTGAAGTCGATCGAGGTCACCTTGCCGATGACGCCGTTCTGGATGACTTCCTTGAGGGCGGAGTTGCGCGGCGAGTAGCGGTAGTTGAACGTGACCACCACGTTGCGGCCCGTTTCTGCCACGGCAGTGGTGATGCGGCGGCAACCCTCCACATCGATGGTCAGCGGCTTTTCAACCACGACGTCGGCGCCCGCCTCAAGCGCTTCGACGATGTAGTCGGCGTGCGTGTAGTCCGGGGTGGTCACGATGACGCGTTCGATGCCATGTGCCTGGATGAAACTGGTGAGCTCGCCCGGTTCGAAGGACCCGACCGGTCCGGATCCGCCGAGTTCCTTGATGAGCTCCTGGTAGAACTCCACACGGCCGGGGTTGACGTCGGACAGGGCCACGAGCTCGGCAACATCGGCGTGCTGGCCGAAGATGGCGCGGATGTACATCTCGGAGCGGCCACCAGTGCCAATGAGGGCGATTCTTGTGCGTTGGCCGGCGGTGCCCGATGTGGACGGGGTGGTGGCTGGATGGGTCTCGGCGGTGTCGACGTTGACCATGGAGAATGCCCCTTTCCAAAGGCAGGAGTGAACCGCTTGACGGCCCGGCTTGTTCTGGGAAGAATCATGAGAAAGCGTTTTCTCAGAGCGTTATAAGCTTTGTATCAAGACTCTGGCGGTCGCGTCAACCATCGCCCCAACGACGGGGCAGCACGGGGCAAGCCAATCGGAAGGGGCAAGATGGCACGCAGGAATACCAACAGGCGCGTTGGCATTGCCGACGTCGCGGAGAAGGCAGGCGTTTCCCACGCCACAGTGTCGCGCGTCATGAACGGCAACGCGGCAGTGGACCCCGGCATTGCCGCACGCGTACGTGCCGCCGCAGCTGAACTGAAGTACCAGCCCAACCCCGTGGGCCGGAGTTTGGCCTTGGGAAAGACGGACACCATTGGGATCGTTGTGCCGGACCTGGCCAACCCCACGTTCCAGGCCATCCTCCGCGGCCTGAGCATTGCTGCCGCCCAGGACGGCTACCGCGTATTGATCGCGGATTCCTCCGAAGTGACCAGCGAGGAAGCCATCCTGGCAGGTGAAGCGCGGCGACGCTGCGACGGCGTGGTGCTCTGTGCACCCCGCATGCCCGATGCAGAGCTGGAGGAACTGGCCCCCACCCTGCACCCGCTGGTCCTGATCAACCGGACCACCATCACCACCAACACACCGAGCCTCAGCGTCGATTACGGGCAGGGCATCCAGGAGCTCGCCCGGCACTTGGTTTCCCTGGGCCACCAGCGGCTCGTTTACCTCTCCGGCCCGGAACACAGCGCCTCAAACCGCCAGCGCCTGGTCGGCTTGGCGGAATTCCGCAAGGAGCACCCGGACATCGAACTCCAGATGCTGCACGGCGGCTCCAACTTCGACTCGGGCCACGACTCCACCGAGGCCATCATTGCCAGCGGAGCAACGGGCATCCTGGCCTTCAACGACCTCGTTGCCATGGGCCTCTTGAGCGGCCTGCACGAGCGCGGCATCAAGGTTCCGGAAGACATCTCCGTGACCGGTTTCGACGATATTCCGTTCGCCAAATACACCACTCCCCCGCTCACCACGGCCGCCGTGCCCATCAATGAGCTCGGCAGCCTGGCGTGGCGCAGGATGCGGGAACAGATCCAGCAGGCGGACGAAGCACCCGTCCATCAGCAGGACGAGTTCGCTCCCCGCATGGAGATCCGCAAGAGCACCGCTGCCCCAGCCTTCAAGCCCGCCTAGGAAGGCAACGCGGAGTCACCAACGGCCCTTTCAGGGGGGCAACATGGGCCGTAAGTGGCTCCGCGTTGCTCTTAATCCTGGGTGGAAGCCGAGCCCACTCCGGCCTCCGTGTAGAAGCCGCGGATGTGCGCCGCCACGAGATCTGCCGCCTTGCCGCCGTCGTTCGCGTTGACGGCGGCAAGGATGGCGCGGTGTTCGGCCCGAAGCCGCCCCGACGTGGCGTTCCAGTCGGGCAGGTTTCCGGTGAGTTCGCTGGCGTAATTCTCGATCGCCCCACGGAGCGAGGCCATCATGGCGCTCACCACGGCGTTGCCCGCAGCTTGCGCCAGGGCGACATGGAAGCGGGCGTCGAGGCCCAGGAACGTGTCAACGTCCGGGGCAGCGTCCATTTGGTCCAGCAGCTCCGCAGCTTCGTAGAGCTCGGGCACGCCTGGCTGTGCGCGCGCCGCCGCCCAGGACTCAAGGAGCACGCGCGTCTCCACAATGTCCGCCACGGGCAGGTGCCGCGTTGCCACATGGAGGCGGAGCGTCGACCCCAAGGCGGATCCCGGCTCGGCGATGACGATGGTCCCCGCATCCTTGCCGGAACCTACCCCAGCACGGACAACGCCCATGGCTTCCAGGATCCGGACGGCCTCGCGCACCGAAGTGCGGGAGACCTGCAATTGTTCGGCCATGGTCCGTTCACCGGGCAGGCGTCCCCCCAGGACCAGTTCGCCGCTGGACAACTGCTGTTCGATCCACCCCAGGACAAGTTCGTGCGTTCGCATAACGGAATACTAGTTGATGTGGTCCAACCACATGCCTTACAGTGTGGTTAGACCACACACTTCAAGGGAGAACCGCATGACCGACACCCTCGATCCCAAGCTCACTGCCGCGCCCGCCGATGCCGGCAGCGACCAAAACGTGAGCCGCCCGCCTCAGCCGCGGCCCGCCGTCGTACTCCCCGCAGCACTGAAGCGGCGCGTGCCCAAGGTCTCCGACCTGGCGCCGCTCATGCAGTTCAAGAAGCCCGAGTTCAGCAAAACCGCGCGGCTCAAGCGGGCCAGCACCATCTGGGACCTGCGGGACATCGCCAAGCGGCGCACCCCGCAAGCACCCTTCGACTACACCGACGGCGCCGCGGAAGCCGAAATCACCCTGCGCCGTGCCCGCCAGGCGTTCCAGGACATCGAATTCCGTCCCGGCATCCTGCGCGACGTCTCGAAGATCGATCTCCGCACGGATATCCTCGGCCAGGAATCCAAGCTTCCGTTCGGCATCGCACCCACCGGCTTCACCCGCATGATGCAGTCCGAGGGTGAATACGCAGGCTCGCAGGCCGCCGAGGCCGCCGGCATCCCCTACACGCTCTCCACCATGGGTACCGCCTCCATTGAGGACGTTGCCACGGCGGCGCCGAATGGCCGCAATTGGTTCCAGCTCTACCTGTGGACGGACCGCGACCGCTCGCTGGAGTTGATCGAGCGGGCTGCGAAGGCTGGCAACGACACCCTCATGGTCACCGTGGACACGGCAGTGGCCGGCGCCCGGTTGCGCGACGTCCGGAACGGCATGACCATTCCCCCGGCGTTGACACTGAAGACCGTCCTTGATGCGTCGTACCGGCCCGCTTGGTGGTTCAACTTCCTGACCCACGAGCCCCTGACCTTCGCTTCGCTGTCCCGGTATACGGGCACGGTGGCAGACCTGATCAACTCAATGTTCGATCCCACCTTGACCTACGAGGACCTGGACTGGCTGCGCGAGACGTGGAAGGGCAAGCTCGTGGTCAAGGGCATCCAGACTGTCGAGGACGCCCGGCGCGTTGTCGACCATGGGGCTGACGGCATTGTCCTGTCCAACCATGGCGGACGCCAGCTGGACCGTGCACCCATCCCGTTCCACCTGCTGCCTGAGGTCTCAGCTGCGCTGAAGGGTGACAACAGCAAGGCGGCGGTGATGCTGGATACCGGCATCATGAGCGGCGCCGACATCGTTGCCGCCCTCGCCCTCGGCGCAGACTTCGCCCTGATCGGCCGCGCCTACCTCTACGGACTGATGGCCGGCGGACGCGAAGGCGTGGACCGGACCATCCAGATCCTGGAAAAGGACATGATCCGGACCATGGCACTGCTCGGAGTCAGCAAGGTGGCGGACCTCAACCCGGACCACGTCCACCTGCTGCAGCACTAACCCATGTAGGTAGCAGTAGAGCGCGTTTTGAAGCTTCAAAACGCGCTCTACTGCTACCCAGTTGGGCGAGGAGGCTAGATGAGGCCCTGGGCCAGCATGGCGTCGGCTACCTTCACGAAGCCACCGATGTTGGCACCCACCACGTAGTTGCCCGGCGCGCCATACTCTTCGGCGGTCTCGGCGCAGCGATCGTGGATACCCACCATGATTTCCGTAAGCCGGGCCTCAGTGTGCTCGAACGTCCACGAGTCGCGGCTGGCGTTCTGCTGCATTTCCAAGGCAGAGGTAGCAACGCCACCTGCGTTGGCGGCCTTGCCCGGCCCGAAGAGGATGCCTGCCTCCTGGAACACGGACACGGCTTTCCGGGTGGAGGGCATGTTGGCCCCCTCGGCCACGGCGATCAAGCCGTTGCTGACCAACTTGGCCGCAGCATCGCCGTCGAGCTCGTTCTGGGTGGCGCAAGGCAGCGCAACGGTACCGTTGACGTCCCACACCGAACCGCCCTCGACGTGGCTGGCGCCCGGGCGGCGCGCAGCGTATTCGGTCAGGCGGGCGCGTTCTACTTCCTTGACCTGGCTGAGCAGGGCAACATCGATGCCCGCCTCATCCACGATGTAGCCGGCGGAGTCGGAACACGCCACCACGGTGGCGCCAAGCGCCTGTGCCTTGGCGATCGCGTGGATGGCCACGTTGCCGGAACCCGACACGACGACGCGCTGGCCGTCGAAGGACGTTCCACGTGTCTTCAGCATCTCCTGGGCGAAGATGACCGTTCCATAGCCGGTTGCCTCGGGCCGCACCAGCGAGCCACCCCAGGAGATCCCCTTGCCGGTCAGCACGCCGGATTCGTAGCGGTTGGTGATGCGCTTGTACTGGCCGAACAGGTAGCCGATCTCCCGTCCGCCCACTCCAATGTCGCCGGCCGGAACGTCCGTGTATTCACCAATGTGGCGGTAGAGCTCGGTCATGAAGGACTGGCAGAAGCGCATGATCTCGGCATCGGAACGGCCGCGCGGATCGAAGTCCGAGCCACCCTTGCCGCCGCCAATGGGCATGCCCGTCAGCGCGTTCTTGAAGATCTGCTCGAAGCCGAGGAACTTCACGATGCCCAGGTAAACCGAGGGATGGAAACGCAGTCCACCCTTGTAGGGGCCCAGCGCCGAGTTGAACTCCACGCGGAAGCCGCGGTTCACATGCACGCGTCCGGCGTCGTCGGTCCACGGGACGCGGAAGATGATCTGGCGCTCCGGCTCGCAGAGGCGTTCCAGGACAGCGCCTTCGAGGAACTCCGGATGACGGTCGTGGACCGGGCCCAGGCTTTCGAAAACCTCGGTTACGGCCTGGTGGAATTCCTTCTCTCCAGGGTTCCGCGCCAACACGGTGTCCCGGACGGCTTCGAGCCTTGAGTCCATGCGTCTTCCTATCCCTCAGTTGCCACGAGCCCGCGGCGAGACAATCAAAGTCCCGCTCATGGTTGCATCACAGAAGGTAGGATCTCCATCCGAGCCGGATGTGACCGCCGGGGCGCGACTTAACACAAGGGCAGAAAAGCCTCGGAAAGACGGGAAACCGAAGGTTAACAAAACCTCACAATGTGAGGAGTATCACGTTAGGTCTAGCGCTTGCGCCCGAACTTCGGCAGGTTGGGAAGGTTCGCCAGGAGGTCAGCGGCCTTGGTGGCCGCCCGGCCCACGGTGCGTCCGATCTGCTGCGGCACAGTATCGTCCGTCTGCAGGTCTACAGACACGGGCGCATCCGTTGCGTGCGCTGTGACGGCCTGGCTGAGGGTCTCCGTGCGCGGCGCAACATCCTCCGCAACGGTAGCCGTGGCGGCTTCAGCGGCGGGCTCCCCCGCGGAAGGTACGACGACGGCGGCCGCCGCCGGTCCGACGTCGAACGTTTCCAGCCACGAGGCGACGCCCGCGAGCGGTTTGGGATTCAGGGTATAGAAGCGCTTCTGACCCTGAGCACGCATGCTGACGAGGTCAGCTTCGCGTAAAACCTTCAAATGCTTGGAGATGGTGGGCTGGCTTGCGGCCAACTCTTCTACCAGTTCCCCTACTGCTTTATCCCCAGAGCGGAGGGAAACCAGGATGTCGCGCCTGGTTGCCTCAGCAATGACGGCAAATACGTCGTCAGTCACCATGACACCCACCCTAGCGACATATACGCCAAATGGCATCCCTCGTTTCCGTCCGCCGCAGCGGCGGATCGTTGACCGCCGGGTGGGCCGGTGCTACAACTTTTGTCACGGTCCGTCCGGGCTCCCAGGCCCCGGCCGCCAACACCACGGGGTGCAGGGCAATGACTGACTTCTTCCGGCGGCACATGTTCAACATCATCGCCGCAGTGTTCCTGGCCCTGTTCGTCCTGGTGTGGGCCGCCGTCCTGTTCCGCGTTGGCACGTGGGTTCCCACCGGCGAAGCCCAAGCACCCGAGTTGAACGGAGCCCTGGTCACCGCGGCCGGCGTCCTGGCCACTTCGCTGAGTTCCCTCACGGCCTCGGCCTTGGGTTTCACCATTTCCGAGGTCAAGCGGGACAACGCCGCGGCCGGAGAGCAGGGCCCGCTGATCAACCCCGCCCAGGTGGCCACCCGACTCTCGGGCCGGGTGATCTTCGCCATCATGGTCTACATGACCATGGGGATGCTGGTCCTGGTGCTGTGGTTGTTCAAGGGACAGGCATCCACCGACCTTATTGGCGCGTTCGCGTTGTCGCTGCTGGGCTGGCTTGTCGGAGCGGCGGGGGTGGTGTTCCAAACGGAGAAGACTGACGCTTAGTTTGCTGGCAAGCGCTCAGTCGAACCAGGGATCCAAGCCGTACAAGGGGAAGATCTCCTTGCGCGTGGCGATGACCGTCCGGTCCACTTGGTCCGCGGGGTCGTAACCCACCTCCCAGGAACGCCACCAGATGTCCACATCGTCACCCATGGACTCAGGAGCCCACACTCCGTACTTCTCCTTGACGTACGTGCGCCACTCTTCGGGCACGGGGGTTGCGAGGGGGACCGCGCGCTGCGTCACCATCCCGATCAGGTGGCTCCAGGCCCGCGGGACCACACCCGTGACGTCATAGCCGCCACCGCCCGTGGCAATCCACCGGTTACCGCAGTACCGGGCTGCGAGGCTCCCGACGGCGCTGGCGGCCTCACGCTGGGCATCGACGCTCAGGTTGAGGTGCGTGAGCGGATCCAGGCGATGGGAATCACAGCCGTGCTGGCTGAGGATCACCTCGGGCAGGAAAGCCCCGACGAGTTGCGGCACAACAGCATGGAACGCCCGCAGCCACGCGGCGTCGCCCGTGAACGCCGGCAGCGCAACGTTCACCGCCGTGCCGGGAGCGTCCGGACCGCCCGTTTCATTGGCGAAACCCGTACCGGGAAACAACGTCAGCCCGGATTCGTGCAGGGAAATGGTCATCACCCGGGGATCGTTCCAGAAGATGCCTTGCGTCCCATCGCCATGATGGGCGTCAACGTCGATGCAGACGATCCGCTGCACACCGCCGTCGAGCAACCGCTGGATAGCCATGGCAACATCGTTGTACACGCAAAAACCGCTCGCGCGCTCCCGCGAAGCATGGTGCATGCCACCGCTGAAGTTGACCGCCCGGATGGCCTTACCGTCCAGGATCGAATCCGCCGCCAGTAGTGACCCCCCGGCCAGCCGGGCACTGGCTTCGTGCATGCCCGCAAACGCGGGATCGTCCTCGGTGCCCAGCCCCCGCTCTTCGTCAGGCCAGAAGGGGTCCGCACTGACCCGGCGGACCGCCGCCACGTAGTCGGGGCTGTGGACCGAGCAAAGTTCGACGTCGGTAGCCACCGTGGGTGCCTCGACGGCCACATGGTTGTGGTTGAAAAGACCCAGGGATTCGGCCAGTTTTGCCGTCAGTTCCAGGCGCTGGGGTGCCATGGGATGGCCGGGCCCGAAGTTGTAGGCGGTCATGGCAGGATCCCACACCACCGTCGTTGGCAGTGCGGAACGCGTGATGCTGGAAGCCGCCGTTCCAAGCGTGGAGTTCATCCAGAACAGGCTACCTGAGGCCGTAGCGCCTCCCCGCCCGGTTACGGCAGCCGAATAGTGGTTTACTACTCAGGAAAGTATGTTCACTTGAGGAAGAGCGCCATGTCTCAAAGCCAGTCGCGGTCCACCGCCTCGGCCAACTGGCAACCAGGCCAGCCGGAACGTGAAGGCTTGTGGATCTTCACACGTGCCCGCGACTTCATCGACAACATAGCCAATACTTCCCCGGCCCGTCTGGCACTCGTGGCGTTCGGCCTGGTCATCCTGCTCTTTACCGGGCTCCTGTCCCTGCCTGCCTCCTCGGCTTCGGGCGAAGCCACTCCTCTTCACCAAGCGATGTTCACAGCAGTGTCCAGCGTCTGCGTCACCGGGCTGACGGTGGTCTCCACGGCAACCCACTGGTCCTTCTTCGGACAATTGGTGATCCTGGTGGGCATCTTCGTCGGTGGCTTGGGCACGTTGACACTGGCATCCTTGCTGGCGCTCATGGTCAGTAAGAGGCTTGGCGTCCGTGGAAAGCTCATTGCCCAGGAAGCCATGAACAACGCAGGCCGGCTCGGCGAAGTGGGCACGCTGCTCCGGATCGTCATCACCACCTCCGTGGTGATCGAAGCCGCCTTGGCCCTGGCCTTGATTCCGCGCTTCATGCTTCTGGGTGAGCCGTTCTGGCAATCCGTGTGGCATGGCGTCTTCTACTCGATCTCGTCCTTCAACAACGCCGGCTTCACGCCCCACTCGGACGGGATCGTCCCGTACGAAACCGACCTGTGGATCCTCATCCCCCTGATGCTCGGGGTGTTCCTGGGCAGCCTCGGCTTCCCCGTGGTGATGGTGCTCCAACAGAATGGCCTGAACTGGAAGAAGTGGAACCTCCACACCAAGCTCACCATCCAGGTCTCCTTCATCCTCCTGCTGGCCGGAACCGTGCTGTGGGCACTGATGGAGTGGGACAATGTGCGCACCATCGCGCACATGGACCTGGGCGACAAGATCATCCATTCGCTCTTCGCCTCTGTCATGACCCGGTCCGGCGGCTTTAACCTGGTGGACCAGAACCACATGGAATCCACCACCATGCTGCTCACCGACGCGCTCATGTTCGCCGGTGGCGGCTCGGCATCAACGGCCGGCGGCATCAAGGTGACCACCATCGCGGTCATGTTCCTGGCAATCATCGCCGAAGCCCGCGGCGACGCTGACGTCAAGGTGTACGGCCGCACCATCCCGCAAGGCACCATGCGCGTTGCCATTTCCGTGATCGTAGCCGGTGCAACCCTGGTGTCCGTCGCGGCCTTCCTGCTGCTGTCCATCAGCGGAGCCTCGCTGGACCGGGTGCTCTTCGAAACCATTTCCGCCTTCGCCACTGTAGGGCTGAGCACCAACCTCAGTGCCGAGCTGCCGCCGTCGGGCGTTTATGTCCTGACGGCCCTCATGTTCGCCGGCCGCGTCGGCACCGTTACCCTCGCTGCGGGCCTGGCCCTGCGCCAACGCAGCCAGCTGTTCCACTACCCGGAAGAGAGGCCAATCATTGGCTAGCACCCAGGGGGCGGCCAACCGTCCCGCCCACAACGCACCGGTCCTGGTGATCGGCCTTGGCCGCTTTGGTTCGGCCACGGCTGAGCAATTGGTGAAGCAGGGCCGAGAGGTCCTGGCGATCGAGCGCGACCGCAGCCTGGTCCAGAAATGGGCTCCGGTGCTCACCCACGTCGTGGAAGCGGATGCCACCAACATCGACGCCCTGCGCCAGCTCGGTGCGCAGGAGTTCAGCTCCGCCGTCGTGGGCGTGGGCACCTCGATCGAATCGTCAGTGCTGATTACCGTGAACCTGGTTGACCTGGGCATCCAGCACCTCTGGGTAAAGGCGATCACGCCGTCCCACGGCAAGATCCTCAGCAGGATCGGCGCCAACCACGTCATCTACCCCGAAGCCGACGCCGGTGTCCGTGCCGCGCACCTCGTGTCCGGGCGCATGCTTGACTTCATCGAATTCGACGACGACTACGCGATCGTCAAGATGTACCCGCCCAAGGAAACCGTGGGCTTCACCTTGGAGGAATCCAAGGTCCGTTCGAAGTACGGCGTCACCATTGTGGGCGTGAAGACGCCGGGTGAGGACTTCACCTACGCGCGTCCGGAAACCAAAGTGTCCGGACACGACATGCTGATCGTGTCCGGACACGTGGACCTGCTGGAACGCTTCGCGGCCCGCCCGTAGCTTGGCTTGCTTGGCGCCTAGCCGAGTTGCTTGGTGATCTCCGCCGCCCTCGCAGCCGCTGCGCGGGCGCCGTCCGCGATGATCCTGGGGATCCCGCCGTCGTTGAACGCCGCGATGGCGCGCTCGGTGGTGCCGTTGGGGCTGGTCACCGCCACGCGCAGGTCTGTGGGGTTCGCGCCGGGCTCGGCGAGCATGAAGCCCGCACCTGCCACCGTTTCGCGCGCCAGCATGAGCGACAGCTCCTCATCCAACCCGAGTTCGACGCCGGCAGCGGCCATGGCCTCCGCAAGGTAGAACGCATAGGCGGGTCCGGAGCCGCTGATCGCGGACAAGGCGTCCACTTGGTCCTCGGGCACCTCCACGACGGTGCCGGCACCTGCCAGCGCCGTCTTGGCACGCTGGAGCTGCTCAGGGCTGCAGTGCGTTCCGGGCGATACGGAAACCACGCCGCGGCCCAGCTTGGCGGGCGTGTTGGGCATGGTGCGGATCACCGGCTGCCCCTCCGGCAGCGCTGCTTCGAGTTGGGCAAGGGAAACGGCGGCAGCCACACTGACCACGATGGTGTCCTTGCCCAGTGCGGGACTGATCTCCCGGGCCAGGTCCGCAATGCCAACCGGCTTGACGCCCAGGATGACCATTCCGGCGCCCTTGGTCGCCAGCTTGTTGTTGTCCGGGTCCTCTTCGCCGGCGATCGCCATGACGCCGTGGCGCTGGGCCAGCTCCTCCGCCCGCTCGGCGCGACGCACCGTGGCGACAACATCGGACGGGTTGGCACCCGCGGCGAGAAGACCGCCAAGAATTGCCTCGTTCATGGATCCACAGCCAAGGAATGCGATTCGGTTGCTCATGGCTCCATCATGGCAGTTGGCCCTTGGGCGGGTCGAACGCCGGCGCGGGTCCGGGCCGCACCAGTCCAGGATTCCCAGCTAGTTCACAAGGTTATTGCAGGCGGCGCCCATGGTTGGTCCGTAACTTAGTAGTTACCTCATTGAGGGTGCGAGTGATGAGGCGGGCATGGGGATGTCCGCCAGCAGCACCGGTGGCCGGGGCGGGTTTTCCCCCATTTCCCGATTCGGCCGCCGGTGCTTTCGCTTTTAAGGCAGGTGGGCCGAGTTTAAGGCAGGTGGGCCGGGCCTTGGGGCCGGGGCAGGAGGCCACGGCACGCGCGTGGGAAAGCCCAGGCCAACGGGGCCCGGGCTTTCCGTGCTCTTGCTCAGCTAGCTGTCCAGGCTCCGGACCAGGGGAACACTCAGATGCTGCCGCGCGAAGCGCAATGTTTCGGCAAGCATTTCTTCACGCTCCCCGGCAACTTTTGCCTTGCGGGTGGAGATCTCGGCCACCACCACGCCGTCGAATCCGTTGGATGCCAAGTGCTGGAGGACGTCGGCGCACTGCTGGGTACCGGTTCCGGGCACCAGGTGCTCGTCCTTCCCCGAACCCGAACCATCCGTCAGGTGCACGTGCCGGAGCTTGCTGCCCAAGGCCTGGACCGCTTCCAGACTGTTGGCCCCGGCAGTTGCCGCATGCGAGAAATCCCACGTGACGTCGTCGTAATCCTGCCCCAACGGGTCCCAATGCGGCAGGTAAGCAACGGCCTCACGTCCACGCACGCGCCACGGATACATGTTCTCCACGGCAATGTGTACTTGGTACATGGCCGCGATCTCGCGGACACCCTCGGCGAAATTCTCTGCATAATTCGACTGCCAACGGAACGGCGGGTGGACCACCACAGTGTCGCAGCCCACTTCCTTGGCCATCTGGCAGGACCGCTCGATCTTGTTCCATGCGGATCCCCACACCTGCTGCGTCAGGAGCAAGGTAGGCGCGTGGATCGAGACAATCGGCTGCTTGTACCGGTGGCTCAACTGGACAAGGGCATCCGGGTTCTGGCTGACGGCGTTATTGGTCACCATGACCTCCACGCCTTCGTAGCCCAGGTCCTGCGCGACGGCGAACGCGTCATGGACGCTCAGTGGATAGACCGATGCGCTGGACAGCGCCACCGGTATCTGGCGATTGTTGGCAACAGGTTCGACGTCGGTACTCATCTCAGGAGGCCAGCCCGCCTGCTGCGGGGGCTGGGATGGGTGCTGGGGCGGGATCGTTCACCGGGACCGGAAATTCCTTGATGGGGTGGTCCTGTTGGTCTTTCCCGTCTTCCTTGGCCTTTTTCTTGGACTTGTCCTTCTTGCGCTTGCCAACGTGCGGTGCCGGGTCCAGGGCTTCCTCAAAGACCAGTTGGTCGAGGCGGCGCAGGATCAGGCCTTCACGGAGGGCCCAAGGACAAATCTCCATCTTTGGGAACTCAAACAGTTCCAGGGCCGCCTCCGCCACCAAGGCGCCGGCCAGAAGCTGGCGTGCCCTCGCGTCCGAAACGCCGGGCAGGTAGAGGCGGTCGGCAACGGTCATCGCGGAAATCCGCTGGGCCCACAAACCAAGATCCGCGGCATGGAACTCGCGCTTCACGTAGGGCCCCGCAGCGCTCGGAGCGGCGCCGGCAATGCGGGCCAGCGACCTGAAGGTCTTGGACGTGCCCGCCACAAGGTTGGCCCGGCCCAGTTGATGGAATTCGCGGACCACCGGCTTGAGCGTGGATCGGATGTAGCGGCGCAGTTCCTTGACGCTCTTGGCCGTCGGCGGATCCTCGTGGAGCCAGTCCCGGGTGAGGCGGCTGGCTCCCAAAGGAACCGAGGTGGCGAATTCCGGCAATTCATCGGTTCCGTAGGCCATTTCGAAGGAGCCACCACCGATGTCCAAGTCCAGGATGGGACCTGCGCCCCACCCATACCAACGGCGGACCGCGAAGAACGTCATTGATGCTTCTTCGCTGCCGGTCAGTTCCTGCAGGGTAACGGTGGTTTCGTGCTTCACCCTGGCCAGGACCTCGGCCCCGTTGGTGGCCTCACGGATGGCCGACGTACAGAACGCCAGCAGGTCTTCCGCTTTGTGGCGCGCGGCGAACTCCCACGCTTCAAGGACGAACTCCACCAGTTCATGCTGTCCGGCGTCATTGATGTTGCCGTCTTCGTCGAGGTACTGGACCAGGCTCAACGGGCGTTTGTGGGACGCGAAAGCTACCGGACGCGCGCCAGGGTGGGCATCCACGAGCAACAGGTGGACGGTGTTGGAACCGATGTCGAGAACGCCAAGACGCATTCTGCCATTATTCACCGATTCGAACCCCGTGAAGCAACTTCGCGGCGACGTTTCGCTGACGCGGCGGTGTCCTATGGTGCCGTTGCCTGCTGGTCAGCGGAACCGTCCACTTCGTCAGCGCGCTTGAAGTCCCTGCGGATGTTGGCGATTCCCTCGGGATCGATTTCGAAGCCGTGCTCGCTTCCCGGGTTGATGACCAGGCCGAGCTCATCGCCGATGTTGCCAAGGATGGCCGAACCCAAGGTGCCCAGGACATGCGGTGCCGCTTCCAGGAAGCGTGCGTCGACGCGGCTGGGGTGGCTGAAGACCGCCAGGACGGGCTGTCCGTCCGCGTTGGAGAGGACCAGCGGCTCCACCGACGAGTCAGGGCCGTCCACGGATTCCGAGCTGACGAGGTACACCTCGTTGTTCAGGAAAGCCAGGATGACGTCCACCGGGTTCGCGTCCGGCTTTTCGGCCAGGGCAAGCTTGGCTTCCAGGTCGTTCAAGGGGGCGTTGTCGGGTGAAACTGTCTGTTCAGTCATGCTTCTACTCGACCATGATGCCTGCCGGGACGCAATTCGCGGTACGTCACGGCAGGCAGATGTACCTGGGTTACTTCTTTGCCGCAGCCTTTCGCGCGGGAGCTTTCCGGGTGGCGGTCCGCTTAACCGGTCCCTTGGCGCGCTTTTCAGCCAGGAGCTCAATGGCCCGTTCCCTGGTGAGCTCTTCGAGGGACGTGGACCGCGGCACCGTAATGTTGGTGACGCCATCGGTGATGTAGGGGCCAAAGCGGCCTTCCTTCACCACGATGTTCTTCTCGGAGACCGGGTCCGGACCGAACTCAGCCAGCGGCGGCACGGCAGCACGCGCGCCCCGCTGCTTGGGCTGGGAGTAGATTTCCAAGGCCTGTTCCAGCGTGATGGTGAAGATTTCCTCTTCGGAGCCGATGGAACGCGAATCCGTGCCCTTCTTCAAGTACGGACCGAAGCGGCCGTTCTGCACCGTGATGGGGTTCCCCTCGGCGTCCTCGCCCAGGACACGGGGAAGGCTCATGAGCTGCAGGGCCTCGTCGAGGGTGACAGTGTCAACGGTCATGGACTTGAAAAGCGAACCCGTGCGCGGTTTTGCCTTTACGGGCTTCTTCGGTGGCTTGGTCTTGCCGTTCTTGTAATACTCCACCGGCAGGTTGGCCAGTTGTTCCTCGGTCAGCTCAGGGATGATCTCGGTGACGTATGCTCCGTAGCGGCCGTTCTTGGCCACCACCGTGTGGCCGGTGTGCGGGTCGGCGCCAAGGACGCGTTCCTCCGGCGCGGCAGTTTCCATGAGCTCGATGGCCTTGGCGGCCGTCAGCTCGTCGGGAGCAAGTTCCTCCGGGACGTTGGCGCGGGCAGACTCAACAACCTCACCGGTTTTCTGGTCCACCGTTGGAATGGTGCTCTCCAGGTACGGACCGAACTTGCCCACGCGCAGCATGATGCCGTCGGCGATCGGCACGGAGTTGATCTCGCGGGCGTCGATCTCACCCAGGTTGTTCACGATGCTCAACAACCCGGGATCAGCGTCTTCACCGTAATAGAAGTGCTTGAGCCACGCGGCGCCAATGGCTTGGCCGTTGGCGATCTTGTCCAGGTCGCCTTCCATGTCAGCAGTGAACTCGTAGTCGACATAGTCCGTGAAGTGCTGCTCCAACAGCCGGATCACGGAAAATGCGATCCAGCTGGGGACCAAGGCCGAGCCTTGCTTCCGCACATAGCCACGGTCCTGGATGGTGGAAATCGTGGACGCGTACGTGGACGGGCGGCCGATGCCCTTCTTTTCCAGTTCAGCCGTGAGCGAGGCTTCCGTGTAGCGCGGCGGCGGAGAGGTTTCGTGGCCAACAGCAACAATGTCCGAAGCCGTCAGGGAGTCGTCCTTGGCGACGTTGGGGAGGCGGCGGGCCTCGTCCGAGTCGTCATCTTCGCGGCTGGCGTCTTTGCCTTCCTCGTACGCAGCCAGGAAGCCGGGGAAGGTGATGACCGTACCGGATGCCGAGAACTCAGCGTCCCGGCCATCGGCTGCCACGGCGCCCAATCGGATGGTGGCAGTGGAACCCTTGGCGTCGGCCATCTGCGAGGCGACCGTGCGCTTCCAAATGAGCTCGTACAAGCGGAACTCGTCGCCGCTCAGCTGCTGCGCTACCTGGGCAGGAGTGCGGAAAGAGTCTCCTGCGGGACGAATGGCCTCGTGGGCTTCCTGGGCGTTGGCGGCCTTGTTGGCGTAGACGCGCGGACCCTGCGGAACATACTCGGGGCCGTAAAGTTCGGCGGCCTGGCGGCGGGCAGCCGTAACAGCCTCATCGCTCAATGCGGACGAGTCGGTACGCATATAGGTGATGTAACCGTTCTCGTACAAGCGCTGTGCCACCTGCATGGTGCTCTTGGAGGAGAACCGGAGCTTACGGCCGGCTTCCTGCTGCAGCGTGGACGTGGTGAACGGCGCGGCCGGACGCCGGGTGTACGGCTTGGTGTCCACCGAGCGGACGCGGAAATCGGCGTTCTCCAGCCCTTCAGCCAAGGACGTGGCAAGTTCCTCATTGAGGTGCACCACGCTGGACGACGTGAGCTCACCGTTGTCGTTGAAGTCGCGCCCCGTGGCCACCTTGGAACCGTCCACGGCGGCGAGCTTGGCTTTGAAGGAACCCGAGTCCGCGCCGAACTGGCCCGTCAGATCCCAGTAGGAGGCTGCACGGAAAGCCATGCGCTCCCGTTCACGATCAACCACCATGCGGGTGACCACGGACTGCACGCGGCCTGCGGAAAGCCCGCGGGCCACCTTCCGCCACAGGACCGGAGAAATTTCGTAGCCGTACAGGCGGTCCAGGATACGGCGCGTTTCCTGGGCATCCACCAGGGCTGTGTCCACGTCGCGGAGGTTGTCCATGGCACGGTGGATGGCTTCCTTGGTGATTTCACCGAAGGTCATGCGGTACACGGGGACTTTGGGCTTCAGGACTTCAAGGAGGTGCCACGCGATGGCTTCGCCTTCGCGGTCCCCATCGGTTGCGAGGTACAGCGCGTCAGCGTCTTTCAGCTGGGCCTTGAGCTCGGCAACCTTTTTCTTCTTGTCCGGCGAGACAACGTAGTAAGGCTTGAAGTCGTTCTCGACATCGACGGCGAACTTGCCGAGGGACGTCTTCTTCAGTTCTGCAGGGAGGTCCGACGGTTGCGGGAGGTCCCGGATATGGCCGATCGAAGCCTCGACGATGAAGCCCTCGCCCAGGTATTTGGCGATGGTCTTACTCTTGGCCGGAGACTCCACGATCACGAGTTTCTTGCCGGTTTTTGCCTTGCTGGGCACGGTGCTCCTACAGAAAAAATGTGTCATTGGGCTGGTGCCCATATTGGCCTAGTTCACCATAAATTGCAGAATTCTGCGTTTTTGGCCGGGAACCCCGGCCGGTTTGGGACGGTTACTGGCCGGGCGCCAGACGGTCGTCCGGGATCATCGACCAGAGCGTGGCCACGCGCTCCGCGCCGTCCGGAATCCGGGTGGGATCGTCCAGTTCGTACTCCCTGATGACCTCCCGGATCCTGTCGGAGAGCTCCTTGCGCTGCGGATTGGTCAGGTACAGAAGGTTGCTTGCCAGGACCACCGCCGCCGGTTCCTCCGCGGTGTCTCCCCGCTGCCTCCGTTCACCCCGTGCTTTGGCGAACGCGGAAGCCCTGCGCCGGAAGGCATCCAGCTCCAGGTCGACGACGGCGATCTCGGGGCTTGCCACGCTGCCACCCGAGATGGTGAAGTCCGTACCGGCGGCCTTCCAGCGACGCTCCCTGGCGTCGCCGGCGTTCTCCGCGGGAGCCACGATTCCCCACTTCTGGAGGGCACGGAGGTGGTAGCTCATGGCGCTGGGCGTCAGTCCCGTCCTGGCGGCCAGCTCGGTGGCGGTGTGGCTCACCTGAGTGGCGTAGAGTTCCGAGATGACTTCAAGCCTGGCCGCGTGGGCCAGGGCGCGGATGGCCTTGGGATCGGTGATCTCCACCGTCTTTTCGGCCCTCTTGCGACGCGGAACTCCGCCTTCTGCCTCGGATGCCTCGTTGTTCACACTCACTTCATCAGTGTAATCAGGGTCACTTGCTGGAGGGCTGGTGCTGGTGGCGCGCGGCGTGTAAGCCGCCGTCATGCTGACACCTCATGGCCGGTCAGCTGGCCGTCCGGGAGCAGGAATCCGTCCCGGACCAGGTTCCGGACGTCGTTGAACAGCCCTTCACGGAACGCATCCGCATCAAAGTCCGCTCCCCCGCCCAGGAGCACCTCAAGTGCGGTGATGATCTGGCCCACGGACAGTTCACCATCGCACGTGGACACGAAGCCGGCCAGTTCGGAACTGAGCAAGTTGGTCCGGCGAAGTCCTGCGCCCTGCCTGAGCAGGATCACGCCAGGGTGCTCGGCTCCCGGGCGCTGGTGCCGTTCCTCCGTGACATCGTCGGCGACAAGCAAGTGGGCCTCCGCGAGGTTGTTGCCGGCAACCCAGTCGGCGCGATCCACAGCAGCTCCGAGGTGCGGACCGATCGGCTGCTCGATGGGGTAGGTGATTTCCTCGAACCTCCTGAGGACTTCCGCGCCGTCTGAAGGACGCCGCAGCCAGATCATGCCGAAGCCAATGCCTTCAACGTCCCTGGAAGCGAAGTCGTCAAGGTAGGCGGCATAGGCATCCTGGTAATGGGCGCGGTCCCTGCCCTCCGAAGCGTCCTGGAGCCACGTCTCGGCATACTGCTCCGGACCCACCTGCTCACGCTGGATGAACCACACGTCCAGGCTTGAGCCTTGGAGCCAGGACGTTGGCCGGTCCTGCCACTCCGAACCCGAGGGAATCTCCCAGTTTCCCAGCATCTGCGCCGTTCCACCCGGTTCCAGGACCGTGGCCAATGAGGTCACCATCGAGGAGACTATGTCGTCGCCCGGGAGTCCGCCGTCTCGATACGTGAACTGATTGGCAGCGGACTCTCCGCTGCTCCGCGGAGTGATCACGAACGGGGGGTTCGACACCACCAGCCCAAACTTTTCCCCTGCAACCGGCTCCAGCAAAGAGCCCAGCCTGAGGCTCACACGGGCTTCGAGGTTTCCGGGATCCAACCCGAGTTCGGAAGCATTGAGAAGAAGATTGAACCTGGTGAAAGCAAGGGCACGTTCGGAGATGTCCGTGGCAGTCACGTGCTCACAATGATGCAACAGGTGGAAAGTCTGGATTCCACACCCGGTGCCCACATCCAGGGCCCGCGCGGTGTGGTGGCGGATGGTGGTTTGAACGAGCGTGGTGGACGCCTGGCCTATCCCGAGAACGTGATCATGCCTCAGGACACCCGGCTGCTGGTGGGCAGCGAGGTCGCTGGCCACCCACAGTTCCGCTCCCCCGGTTCCATCCGCGTTGGCGTCCCAGCCATAAGGCCGCAGATCCGCCTTCGCAGACACGACTTCGCCGTCAAGAGTCACCAGCCCGAGCTCGGCGAGACCAGCCGCCCCCACATCCGGCAGCGCAGCGTCCACGTCTCTGGCCGTCTGCGGAACCGCGAGGAGCCACAGCCGGACGATCACCGACAAGGCCGACGCTCCTGGTTGCCCTGCCCCCGTGTGCCGTTCAGTGACCAGGAGTGCCGGAATGAGTTGGTCCCTGCCGAGTGCCGCATAAGCGGATTCGCCAAGGAAATCCGCGACGCCATCCACTGTGTACCGGATGGCGCGAAGGTTGGCTGCCAACGCCGCGAGAAGGCCGGGACGGTCGCTGCGGGGAGCGTCGGCAGTGGCACCGGAAGTAAAAGCTGTTGGGGTTTGGTTCACCCAGCAAGTCTATTGGCGCTGTTTCAACCTGGGCTCCGGACAGGATGGCCTATGTGGAAAAGCCGGGCCTCGGAACCCGGTAGCGTTGAATCATGCTCATTTTCTCCTCCGCACGGCGCCCTGCCGGTCTTGTTGCCGTCGCTGCGGCAACGCTGTTGGCTGCCACGGCATGCCAGCAGCCCGTGGACATCGCCCACGCAGACGTTCCCGCCTGGAAGAAGGATGCGCTGCCTGCTGCTACCGGCGTGGTCCTGGAGGACGCCGGAAAGATCCTGAACCGCGATCCAATTGTCAAGGACTCGCCCAGCGTTGCCGCCGGAACCTACACGCTCACCATGGCGTGCGATGGCGGTGGCAAGGCTTTCTTCGCCGTCAGCACCGGCGGAAAGCAGATTGCAGATGCGGGCGCCGCCTGCAACGGAAGCCGCGAAGTGGCCAAGATCAAGGTCCCGGCCACGGCGGACCTCAGCATCTCGGCCAGCAGCGTCGATGCACCCTTGATCTTTGCTTACCAAGTGGTTCCGGCAGCGGGCTAAATCCCGCATCCGCCCTCTATGGCGGCCTGCCCCGCAAGCGTAAAGTCAGAACATGGGCGGCGCGTTGGCTGGCTCGGTGACGTCGCGACGGCTGGCGAGTGCCGCCGTCGTACTCTTGTTTGGCCTGGGCGGCACCCTGACGGGCTGCGAGTACACCTATGACGACCGAGGTACTCCGCAGGCCACCCCCACGGCGCCGGCGGGCAGCAACGTGGTGCTCCCTCCCGATCCGTCCCTGCAGCAGACCGTCACCGGTGACGCCTTGGAGGAATGGGCCAAGTCGGCGCTGCCGGAATCGCAGGGACGGTCCTTCTACTCAAGCACTGGCTACCTGAGTCCCGGCGAATCCAAGACCGAACAGACCGTCCAATTGCCCGGCGGCACGTATGCCGTCACCTTGGCCTGCCGGGGCACGAGGCGGGTCACCTTCACCGTCCGGATGGGCGAATCCGACCTGGTGGACCTGACACTGGGGTGCACCAACGCCCGTGTCAGCGTGGTCCAACTGGACAAGGACGCCATCCTGGACATCACGGTAGGCGCCAGGTCCGATGCGAACTTCGCCTACCGGGTCAGCCGGCTCTGACTCCGGCGCTCAGGCCGCCTCGCAGCCCCCGGGGCACCGCAGCGTTCCCGGGTCCGAGGCGCATTCCGCGCAGTAAAGCGTGAGCGTCCGGCAACTCGGGTTGGAGCAGTTCTCGAATTTGTTGGTTGGGGAGGCACACCGGACGCACTCCCCGATGGTCTTGGCGTCGTCGCTGAACTCCACGTGCATGCGTTTGTCGAATACGTACAGCGAGCCTTCCCATAGGCCCTGGTCCTTGAAGGTCTCGCCGTAGCGGACGATGCCTCCGTCCAACTGGTAGACCTCCTTGAAGCCCCGGTTGACCATGAGGCTGGAAAGGACTTCGCAGCGGATACCACCGGTGCAGTACGTGACTACCGGCTTGTCCTTGAGGGCGTCGTACTTGCCGGAGTCCAACTCCTTGATGAAGTCGTGCGTGGTGGCGACGTCCGGCACGATTGCGTCCTTGAACTTTCCGATCTGGGCCTCGAAGGCGTTGCGCCCGTCGAAGAACACAACGTCCTCGCCGTCGGCCTTCTTGGCGTCCAGCAAGGTGTGCAGTTCCTCGGGCTGCAGGTGCTTGCCGCCGCCCACCACGCCGTGCTCGTCCACCTTCAGCTCGCCGGGCGCACCGAAGGACACAATCTCATCGCGGACCTTGACGCTGAGGCGCGGGAAATCGTCGGCGCCGCCCTCCGACCATTTGACGTCGATGCCGTGGAAGCCCTTGTATTCCCGGGTGGTCTTGACGTACTGCTTCATGTTGTTCAGCTCGCCGCCCACCGTGGCATTGATGCCATCCTTGGAGATGAGGATCCTGCCCGTGAGGCCCAGCTTCTCGCACAGGGCACGCTGCCAGAGACGCACCGCGTCAGGATCGGCGATCGGAGTAAAGCCATAGAAAAGCACAATTCGGTTCAAAGCCACCGTTAAAGGGTACTTGGTGCACTAGAATCGCGCGCTGACGTCACAATTTCATAAGCACGGAATGCTCGGGCCTGTGTGCTCTGTTGCTTCCAGGAGCCCTGGCATAGTCTCTCTACATGAGTCCAGACGCCTTGGTTGAAGACATCGCGCACCTCTTGGAAGTCTGGGTAGCCGGCTGGTCCGGTTGCCGGGGCTATGAATCGCGTCAAGAGGGACGTTTCCCCGCCGCACTCCGCGCCGACAAGACCGGCGACTGGGAGTATTTCGCCCACGATCCTTCCGACGAAGAATTCGCCACCCTTGCCGCCAAGACGTCCGAGGCCGACACCCGTATCCTGACGGTCCTCACCAACGACGTCCAACGGTACAAGTACCTCGCCGAACAGCACGGCCTCACCGTCAATTCGGCCTCTCAAACCATGATGATCGTGGACATGGAAACCCAGGATGCCGAGGATCCCTGGCTTCCTGACGACGATCTGGAATTGGCAACCTCCGAGTCCAACGGCGTGCACTACGCCGTGGTCCATTCCGGTGAGCAGGTTGCCGCCAGCGGCCGGGTCTACGTGGTCAACGGAACCGCGGTATTCGACAAGATCGTTACCGAGCCTGCTTTCCAGCGCAGGGGCCTCGGCAGCTTCATCATGAAGGCCCTGGCCGCCCAGGCCTTCGCCCACGATGTCCAAAACGGACTCTTGCTCGCCTCACTGGACGGGCAAAAGCTGTACTCCCACCTGGGTTGGGACGTGGTGTGCCATGTCCTCATGATGTCCGTCGGCAGCACAGGCGGTTCCGACTTGTCCGCAGCCTGACAGCAAGCCTTCCGCAACCTGAACGACGGCGGTCCCCTCCCGGGGGCCGCCACGTCCGGTTTGCACCGGAATGACAGAATGATTTGGTGGCTGCACCAAACTCGATGATTTCCCTGCTGGGCCGGACCCCGGACCCCGAACAACTGCGCCACGTCCACACCATTCCCGCGCGCAAAGCCGTCAACGAGCCATGGCCGCACTGGGTGCACCCGGACATCGTGGCCGCGTACCAGGGGCTGGGCATCCAGGAGCCCTACCGGCACCAGGTCCAGGCGGCCGGCCTCGCCCATGACGGCCAGCACGTGGTGATCGCCACGGGAACAGCCTCCGGCAAATCCCTTGCCTACCAGTTGCCTGCCCTGGACGCCATCCATCGCTCGGAACTGCGTGTGCTGTCCGAGCCCGGAAAGATCCACGACGACGGCGCGGTGACCCTGTACCTGTCCCCCACCAAGGCCCTGGCCGCGGATCAGCTCGCCGCCATCCGCGCACTGAAACTGCCCACCGTTCGTGCCGAAACCTACGACGGCGACACCGACATGGCGGCCAGGCGCTGGATCCGTGACCATGCCAATTTCATCCTGGCGAACCCGGACATGCTCCACTTCGGGATCCTGCCCAACCATGCCTGGTGGGCCAAATTCTTCCGGCGGCTCCGCTACGTGATCGTCGACGAAGCCCACAGCTACCGCGGCGTGTTCGGTTCCCATGTTGCCAACCTGATGCGCAGGCTGCGCCGGATCTGCGCCTACTACGGCGCCGGCTCCTCCTTCCCCGAGCCTGTCTTCATCGCGGCGTCCGCCACGGCCTCCGATCCGGGAGTATCGTTCGGCCGGCTGATCGGTGCTCCGGCCAGGGAGATTTCCGAAGACTGTTCGCCCCACGGGTCCACGACTGTAGCGTTCTGGGAACCGGCCCTCACCGACCTCAAGGGCGAGAACGGTGCCAAGCAGCGCAGGACGGCCGTGGCCGAGACCGCCGACATCCTGGCCAACCTGGTGTCCTCGAGGGTCCGGACCATCGCTTTCATCAAGTCCCGGCGCGGCGCGGAATCCATCGCGTCCATCACCAAACGGTTGCTGGACGACGTTGATCCCTCCCTGCCCGGCCGCGTTGCCGCCTACCGCTCGGGTTACCTGCCCGAGGAGCGGCGGGCCCTGGAACAGGCCTTGCGCTCCGGACAGTTGCTGGGCGTCTCGAGTACGTCCGCTTTGGAACTGGGCATCGACATCTCCGGGCTGGACGCCGTTTTGGTTGCCGGCTGGCCCGGAACGCGGGCATCGCTGTTCCAACAGATCGGCCGGGCGGGCCGTGCCGGGCAGGACGCCATCGCTGCCTTCGTGGCCAGCGACGATCCGTTGGACACCTATCTGGTGAACCACCCACAGGCGATCTTCGACGTATCTGTCGAGGCGACGGTCTTCGACCCCGGCAACCCGTACGTCCTGGGACCGCATTTGTGCGCCGCAGCCGCCGAGTTGCCCATCGGCCCCGCCGAACTTGAGCTCTTTGGCAGCACCGCGGAAGGCCTCCTTGACCGGCTCGTGGCGCAGGGATACCTCCGCAAACGGCCGGCGGGATGGTTCTGGACCCATTCGGAAAGTGCCGCCGGCATGGTGAATCTCAGGGCAGACGGCGGTGGCCCCGTCAGCATTGTGGATGCGGACACGGGATCCCTCCTGGGCACCATGGACTCCCCCCAAACGCATTACCAAGCGCATACGGGGGCCATCTACGTGCACCAGGGTGAAAGTTACCTGGTGGAGGAGCTCAACGAGCGCGACCACTGCGTTATGGTCCGGCGCGTGAACCCGGACTTCTACACCACCGCGCGCGATGTCACCCAGATCGAGGTACTGGAAACCTCCCGCTCGGTCCAATGGGGCGACAGCACGGTGCATTTTGGCGATGTCAAAGTGACAACCCAAGTGGTCTCCTTCCAGCGCAAGGCCTTGATTTCCAATGAAATCCTCGGTGAAGAACCCCTGGACCTCGGAGCCAGGGACCTCTTCACCAAGGCGGTGTGGTTTGTGGTGGACAACCGTTCGCTGCATGGTGCCGGATTGGTAGAGGCACAGTTCCCGGGCGCACTGCATGCTGCCGAGCACGCCGCGATCGGGCTCCTGCCGTTGGTGGCCTCCAGCGACCGCTGGGACATTGGCGGGGTGTCCACCGCGCTTCACGCAGATACGGGTGTTCCTACGATCTTTGTCTACGACGGGCACCCTGGTGGCGCCGGCTTCGCGGAACGAGGTTTCGAGAAAGCCAAGGTGTGGCTCACCGCCACGCGACAAGCCATTGATGCCTGCGAATGCGATGCCGGCTGCCCGTCCTGTGTCCAGTCACCCAAATGCGGAAACAAGAACAACCCCTTGGACAAGGCAGCCGCCATCACGCTCCTTGATGTCCTGCTGAAAGACGCCGTCTGACGCTGTTGGGCCGGACTTAGGGTGGAGGGCCTGCCTTGGCTCTGCCCGCGGCGACCCCCAAGGCAAAGGGCTGCGAAAATTCCGTGGCTACCTCAACCGTGTCGCCCGCAAGCACCCGGCACGACGTGATCCGCGCATCGTTCCGGGCTGCTACTCCTTCAGCGACGCTGCACGGCTCACCGGCTACCAGACCCCGGGCGGCATCCGCTGCTGCGAGCGCGGCCAGATCCGCCGCTGTTGCCGCTTTCGATGCCACGACCGCAGCCTGGGACAGTGCCAGGATTCCCGCGAACAGTGCCACCGCAACGGTTACCAGTCCGAGGGCCAGCACCGTCCCGGAACCCCTTTCGGGATCGCGTGCGTTGCATCGCGTCATGCACTCAACCATCCGCCGGTACCTCCGTGCCCGAGGACTCCTGCGGGGTGTCCGCCTTGGCGCTCAAGGTCCAAGGGATCAGTATCCCCAAGGCGCCGCCTACCCGCGCTGAGGCTTCGACGCGCACCCAACCACCATCGCTGGCGATCCCGGTGGCGGCGCCCTCCCCCGCGCTGCGCTGCACGATTCCTGTCACGGCGCTGTTGGACTCGCCCCGGGCCAAGGCACGGGCCCCGGCCCGGGCTGCCTCCTCCAAGCGCAACTGCGTCAGCCCCGCTGCCCCGCCCGCCAGCAGGAACGCCAAGAGCAGGACCACCGCAGGGAGAGCCACAGCGAACTCGGCGGTGATCGCCCCGGCTTGCCTCCCGAAACCGGCGCGAGCTCCCACCGCGCCACCCGTGGCCGGCGCCCCATTCGCCCCGGCTTGCCTCCCGCGAGACGGCCCGGCACTTACAGCTCCCTGGGGTGGCTCCTCGCTCATGGCAGGGAGAGCGCCGTCCGGATCAGGTTGAGGAGGAACCCGCGGACCTCGTCGCTCCGAAGGAGGACCACCAGCAGGCCAGCCAGTCCCACGGCTGCGAGGGTGGCGATGGCATACTCCGCGGTGGCCATACCCGCTTCGCCTCCGGTCAGGTGGTTTCGCAGGCGCAGCTTGCCTTGGCGGTCCGTCGTTATCCTGGCAGTGGAGGTCCCCCGCGATGGCGAGGTGACACCAGGCAGCGCATCCGGGCTGGCCATAACCTGGGCGGACACGGGACGCGGCGTGTCTTCATGGAAGCCTCCGGGGGCCAGATCGGGTCCGGCCCCCATAGGTTCCAGGGCAGGACCGCCTGTGACGGGCCGTTCGCTCAGGGACTGGGAGTTATCCTGCTGGACCCGGTGCTCGGTGAGTGCTGTGGTTGGCGAGTTCACGATGTTTCCTTTCACGAGGGCCGGAGGTTTCTCCGGTGGCTTCGACTCTTCCGGCTGCGCCACCGCGATTGAAGTATCCGATCGCCGCAAGTGGATAACCCCGGGGCCGACGAACGGTGTGGAGGACAAGTGCTTGAAGTCAGCCCGAAGGGAGCATGGCGATGAGTACGGGAACGATTCCCAAGCAAATAAAGGCCGGGAGGGAGCACAGGCCCAAAGGGACGACCAGTTTCACCCCCAAGGCGGCAGCACGTTTCTCGGCGGCGCGGAATTGTTCCCGCCGTTCCCTGGCGGCCTGCGCATAGAGAATGGACGCTGATGGTGCGCCGGTCAGTGCAGCAAATGCCAGCGCGTCGCGAAGCCGTTCGACATCCGGGGGTGGCTGGACCGGCAACTGCCACGCTGTCTCCCAGTCCGCGCCAATGGACAACGCTGCCACCACCGGTTTCAACGGCGCCCTGATGGTGGGCGTGGAGCTGGCCGCGATGAGTTCAAGTGCCCGCCCGATTCCTGCACCTGCGTCCAGCATGGAGGCGACCAACTCCAGCATCATGGCAACGTCGGTGAGTCCTTCGTCCATGGTCCCCGAAGCGCTGGTCCGAATGTCCCCTGGTGAAAGCGAGCCGTCGGGATCCGCACGAAGCACGAGCCGGGAGGTCGCCTCTGCCCGGCTTCGGCCACGGCCGTGGAACGCAACCAGTGCCGCCACAACGAGGATTCCCACCATAAGGAAGCCGACCATTACGGGCCTCCCGCGGCGGACGCCACGAGCCGGGACGACCACACCCTGCCGGCCACCGTCAGTAGCAGGCCAGCAGCCAGGGTTCCCATGCCCACGATGTTGCCCAGCAGGATGCCGAGTGGATCAACGCCCAGGGCCATACCAAGTACCAGGCCAAAAACCGGTAGCCAGGACAGCAGCCGGACCGTGGCCTTGGGCCCGGCCAGCGCCGTCTGACGGGCTGCTTCGGCATCCTCTTCGGCCTCCAGTTGTGCCGCAAAGCGTGTGAGAAGGTCGGCCAGGGGGCACCCGCTGATCTCCGCCACATCCAGGCAGGCGGCCAACTCCACCCATATGCGGCGCTCAACGTTGCCGCGGGGCGCATAGGCCGTGGCAACCGTCCTTCGGATGGCGTCCGCCGTCGAGCTTCCCACTGCCGATGCTGCCCTGGCTGCCCCAAGGACCCTTAAAGCTTCTTCGGAAATGGCCGCTGGCCGCAGGGAACGAGCCACCTGTCCATGGTTGTCCACCCGTCGTGCGGAATGGTGCACCTGCCACAACTCCTCCCACAACTGCGACGGTCCCCGGCCGCCGCGCAACAGTGAGGCAAGCTGCTGGACCAGGACCACCATGGATACCGGCCGGGCCGCGGGTGGGCGCCTGGCCACCAGTGCAGAGCGGATGTCCCGAAAACGGCGGGCGGGCCCACCTGGTGCGGAAACAGGCCCAAAGATCCTTCGGAGGGCAGGCCGCGGCCGACGCAGCTGCAGCCATGCGGCCACCGCGAGAACCAGGAACAGCACCATGGTCATTCGTTCCCGCTGAAACCCAGTTTGATGGCCAGCGACGGCCACCCAGGCCCCCGTTCCAGCCCGTCGGGATGCGATGTCAGAGCCGGGAGGACTCTCTGTAGCCCAGCAGTGTCCACGAGCACCCCGATCGAAGCGACCCTGCGGCCGGCGCTGGTCCGTTCAACGTGAATCACCACGTCAAGCGCGCTGGCAACCTGTAACCGAACGGCATCAGGATTCAGGCCGGCGAGCGCGCCCAGGGCAACCAGCCGAGCAGGTACTGCCTCGGCCGTGTTGGCGTGGATGGTTCCCCCACCGCCCGTGTGCCCGGTGTTCAATGCCGTCAGCAATTCCCGGACTTCGGCGCCCCGGCATTCTCCAACAATCAGGCGGTCGGGCCGCATGCGCAGTGCTTGGCGTACCAGTTCACCGAGATCCAGCGCGCCTCCGCCTTCGAGGTTCCCGTGACGGGACTCGAGGGTGACTACGTGGGGGTGGACGGGGTTCAGTTCTGCCGCGTCTTCTATCAGTACGAGGCGTTCGGAGGCGTGGCTCAGGCCCAACAGCGTGGACAGGAGAGTCGTCTTGCCGGATCCGGTGGCCCCGCTGACCAGGAAGCTCAACCGCCGCGCCACGATGGCCCGCAGCACTCCTTCCATCTGTTCACAGAACATTCCGCTGTGCCGCAGTTCTTGGAGGCCGAAGGTTTCCTCCCGTCGGATGCGTATGGACAGGAGCGTCCCGGCTGTGGAGATGGGTGGGAGCACGGCATGAACCCGGTAACCACCTTTCAGCCGGACGTCGACGCACGGGGAACCGTCATCCAGGCGGCGTCCCCCTGCGGCTACCAGCCTGGCGGCCAAGGACCTGACCTGCTGTTCATCCTCGAACCGGACGGTTGAGCGTTCCAACCCGTTTCCCCTGTCCAGCCACACCTCTCCGGGAGCGTTGACGAAGATGTCCGTGACACCTGGATCGTGGGCCAGGTGCTGCAGTGGCCCCAGCCCGTTGAGTTCTGCATTGATGGACTCTGCGGCCTCGAGCGCGCCAGCCGCTCCGAGCAGTTTGCCGCTGGCTTGGACCGCCGCGGCGACGGTGGAGGGCGTTACGGGGCCGTTGCCTGCCAAGACGGATTCCCTGACGGTTTCAAGGAGCACGGAGTCGAGTCGTCGCGGTTGTCTCCTTCGGCCTCCGTTGAAGGACTGGCCGTTCACGGGTGCGCTCCGTCCACGTCCAGGAGAGCCTCTGCGAACCGGGTTACCGGCCGCCGGTGCCCCATGTCCAGCAAGCGGCCAAGCTCCGTAGCGCCCGCGACGCCACGGAGGGCAGGGACGGTCCCGGCAAGCGGCAGGCCCAAGGATTCGGCAATCACGTGGGCGTCAACCGAGGGAGCCGTACCTCCCCTGACCAGCAGTGCAGTATCCCCCGGGGGCAATTCATTGAGGGTCCGTGAGGCGGCCACAGCGGCCTTAAGGAGCGGCATGGTGAGCAGGAACATCTTGTCGCAGTCCCAGGCAAACGACCTGAGGGCCTCCAGACTCCGGCCGACGTCCACCACCACCAGTTCAAAACCCCGGCGTGCGGCATCCATGACTGCCGCGACCGAGGCAGTGTCCGGCGGCGGAACCGCATCCCGGACGCCGGGCCAGGACAGGAAAGTGAATCCGCCGGCAACCGGAAGCGACTCACGGAACTGGTTCGGATCGATGCTCCCCCGCGTCGCGGTGAAGTCGGGCCACCGCAGCCCGGGAAGATCCTGGTCCGTGATCGCCAGTTCCACGCCACCACCCCACGGATCGCCATCGATCAGGAGCGTGCTGGTTCCGAGTCCGGCAGCGGCCTGGGCCAACCAAATGGCGGTGGTGGTGGCCCCCGCACCTCCATGGCCGCCCACGATGCCAAGGACCGTACCACCGGGATCCGGCGCGAAGGAGAGGCTCAGGTGTTCAGCCAGCCACGAAGCCGCTCCCGGCAGCACCGCAACGCGTTCGGCACCGAGGGCAGCTGCGAGTTGCCACAGCGCGTCTCCCTCGGCAGCCCGGCCCAGGAGCACCGCCGGTGCCCGCCGCCGTGGTGGAAGCTCCCTGACGTCGCTCCCCACCAGGACAACATCGGCCGTGTCCCACCCGTGCATTGCCTCTTCCATGCCCTCGGCGAGATGCAGCGTTCCACCTGCGGCCGCGACGATGCGGCGGGCTTCGTCCTGCAGGTACCCGTCGGCCGTGACCAGCAGGATGTCCGCACTGTTCTCCGGGGTCCAGGCTTGTGGCCCCTGCCTGCCTGTTTGCCCCTGCGCTCGTTGTCGCTTACCCATGAAGCCACTCTGGTGGCCGGCGGCAGCGGCGCGTAAGCCATAGACACCCCCATGTGGACAACACCAGGAGGGCCGGGTCTGTGGAGGAACAGTGGAACCGCAGGACACGGCAGAATGGAGAGCATGTATTTGCTGCTCGCCGCCCACCAGGACGGCGCAGCCATACAAAGAATCTCCCCTTCCGGGAAGCCCACGGCCGACCCGCGCCTGGTCAGCCGTGGTGAGTTGCCCGGCGTCGTGCGTGAACTCGAAAGCCAGCGGCCCCGCTGGGTCTGGAACCGCGCGCAGGACTGGTACCCCGGGCTGTTGGCCGAGGGCGTGGAGATGGACCGCTGCCATGACCTGTCCCTGTGCGGTGCCATCCTGGCGAACTCAGCGATCACGGCCCATACCGAATTTGCCAGGAACGCGGAGAAACTGATCCAGGATGATGACACGGTGCCGCCCCGGACGTTGCTCCCGCCGCCCCCGCCCGTGGAGCAGGACGCTCTCTTCGACGATGTTGCTCCGGCCGGTGCCGGGCTGACGGAGCTCCGGACGGAGTTCGCGGCTCAGCAGGCAGCCGTCGCGGAAGTAGAGAGTCCGGAGAAGCAGCGGTTGCAGCTCCTGCTGGCCGCCGAATCGGCGTGCGGAATCATCGCCGTGGAGATGCAGTTCGCAGGTGTCCCTTGGCGCGAAGAGCTGCACGAACAGATTCTCCGTGACGTCCTGGGCCCCCGCCCACCCCTTGGGCACAGGCCACCTGCGCTTGAGTCGCTGTGCAACGAATTACGCCAGATTCTGAAGTCCCCCACACTCAATCCGGATTCGCCGCAGGACCTCATGCGCGCCTTGCACCGCAACGGCATCGAGGTCAAAAGCACCCGACAGTGGGAGCTCCAGCAGTCAAACCATCCGGCCATCCCGCCGCTGCTCGCCTACAAGAAGCTCTCCCGCCTGCACACGGCAAATGGCTGGGCATGGTTGGATGCCTGGGTTCGTGGGGGCCGGTTCCACCCCGAATACGTGGTGGGCGGTGTGGTGTCCGGGCGGTGGGCCTCGCGGGGTGGCGGTGCCCTCCAGATCCCCAGGAACATCCGGGCAGCGGTCCATGCGGACCCAGGGCACAAACTGATTGTCGCCGACGCATCCCAACTTGAGCCGCGGGTCCTGGTGGCCTTGGCCCAGGACACGAAGATGGCTGAGGCGGCCCGCGACAAGGACCTGTACGCCGGTATCGCCGCCCAGGGTTTCGGTGGCGACCGCCAAAAGGCAAAGGTGGCGCTGCTCGGTGCAATTTACGGCGCGACTACAGGAGAGTCCGGGCGGCTGATGCCGCAGTTGGCGCGTACCTATCCCCGTGCCGTGGGCTATGTGGAGCAGGCAGCCCGCGAGGGCGAGGCCGGACGCACGGTCACCACCAGGCTGGGAAGGAGCAGCCCGGCGCCGTCAGTTGGCTGGCTGCGGAGCCAGCAGTCCACCACCGCCGAGGAGCAGCGGCGTGCGGACAACCTGGCACGCTCGCGGGGCCGCTTCACCCGGAACTTCGTGGTCCAGGGATCGGCAGCGGAATGGGCGGCTTGCTGGCTGGCGGAACTACGACGGCGGCTGCGCGCCTTGCGTGCCGAGGGGTTACCGTCAGGGGAACTCGTCTTCTTCCTGCACGACGAAGTCATGGTCCATGCCCCGGATGAGGCCGTGGATGCCTGCGTCATGGCGATCCAGGAGTCCGCGAACGCCGCTAAAGAACTCATGTTCGGGCCCATACCCGTGGAGTTTCCGGTGAGCATTGCCGTCGTCGATTCCTACGACAAGGCGAAGTAGCCGAACGCTTGTCCACCCGTGCCGCACGGCGGGAAACTGTCTCCATGGACTCGGAGGTCCGGGATTCCCTGGATGCGTATCTGGCCCTCCAACTCGCGGAGTTGGACGGTTGCCTGCCGCTCATTGCCGCTGCGGACCAGGAAGCCCTCCATGAAGCACGACTCGCCCTGCGCCGCCTGCGCTCCGTCCTGTCCTGCTACGGAGTGCACCTTCCGCGGGTTCCGGAAAGCACCCGGAAGGACATCCGTTGGCTGGCCCGGTCCCTCGGAGAGGCCCGCGACGACTACGTGTTGTCCCAACGGATGACGTTGTGGCTGGATGCGCCTGTCGCGTGGGTCTCAGCGGATGCCCTCCGGGCTGCCGTTTCAGGCCTGGTCGGTAGCAGCAACAGCATTGCCCGGCGCATCGCTGCGGATCCGCGGGCGAAGGAAACCCTGGACGCCGCAGCGCGGGCCATATTCACTGGGCCCACCCAGCAGGACAAAAGCAGCGCTCCCCACTTTGACGCCGCCGTCGCCCTGCTGCAGGTGGCTTGGGAAACGGCGCAGGGAAGCCTCCGGTGGGCATCGGCGGCCGGAACCAGGCGCAACGAACAACTCCATCAGGCCCGGAAGGACATCAAGGGACTCCGCTATGCGGTGGAGGCGATCGCCGGGGCCGTGGGCAGCGAGGCTTCCACCATCATCCAGGCCGCGATGACCCTGCAGCGGGCCCTCGGAGAGCAGCACGACAGTGTGGCCAGCCTGGCTTGGTTGTCGGGATTGGCCGGACAGCCGGGATTGGATCCGGCGGACATCCACGAGCTGAGATCCATGGAACAGCGGCGCCTGGACCAGGCCGAAACGACCGTTCGGGAAGCACTCCGCACCTCGCCGATCCCTGAACCGCGCCGCGTACTCCGGGCCGGAATCGCCCCGGGCACACTAGCCTCCGACCGGCCTTCCGACCAGTCACATAGCGCTTTGTGATGGAGAATGACCGTTCCGTGACGGGTACCCGGAAGTAACTTTAATTCGCTCCTCCTTCTGGATACGGTCTCTGTGTGGCGCACAACACAAGCGCACGCGAGACGCATGCAATGACGCATTGACGAGGGGGCAGCAACGATGGCTGGCAGGTTTGAAATTCTCAAGGACGGCGACGACGCTTACCGGTTCCGCCTCACCGCGGCCGACGGAACGGTGGTAGCCGAATCGCCTACGTTCAAGCACCTCAAAGGCGTGGTGGACGGCATCAATGCGGTCCGTGAGAACGCGGCCACCGGCCTGATTGTTGACCGTTCGACGGCGGCACGGCAGGCAGCCTGACAGCCCACCCGCTGCGGCGGGACCGGGGGTTAAAGATCGACGTCGTGGAACTTGCCTTCGTCCCACGGGACAGTCCAGCCGAGCTCATCGAAGAGGCCGCTGAGCACCATTCCCGTGAAACCCCAGACCAGGAGTCCGTTCACGGTGAAGCCCGGGCTGGTGTAGGTTCGTCCGAAGCGGCTGATGGTGGCCGTTACGCGGTTGACCGGATCCAGCAGGTCCCGCACCGGCACACGGAAAACCTGGGCGGATTCGGCATAGTCCACCACGCGGACCGGCGAAGGCGCATCCCACCAGGCCACCACGGGTGTCACCCGGAAGTTGCTGCGGATAAGTCCCAACTCCCGGATCACGCCCAGGACGCGGACGCCGTCGACATCCAGGCCCGTCTCTTCGACAGCTTCGCGCAACGCCGCGGCTACCACTGATTCGTCCTCGGGATCGACGCTGCCACCGGGGAAGGCCACCTGGCCGGGGTGGTCATCCAGGGTGTGGGCACGTTCAAGGAGGAGCACGTCCAGGTCCGCAGGCGCAATGGGGCGATCGGACTCGGCCGGGATGTTGTCCAGCTTGCCGAAGAGCATCAGCACGGCCGCAGCCCTGTTGGTCTCCTCGCTGACTGGCAGCTTGGTCCAATGCTCGGAGGTCCCTCCGTCACCCGATTCATAGCGGGCCACCAGGGCGGACAGGTCCTCAAACGCCGTCAACAGGCCTCCTTTGTGATTCCATGCGGATCTCGGCCGCACGGTGGGTCTCGGCGAGCAATCGCTCCAGCAACGCTTCGTTGCCGGGTGCGAGCTCGTACTTCAGGAGCTTGGCGGCCTTGACCGGGTCCGTCTCGCCATCGCCATAGCTTGGGCAGAGGCTGGCGACCGGGCACGCTCCGCATGCGGGTTTCTTGGCGTGGCAGATCCTGCGGCCATGAAAGACCACCCGGTGGGACAACATGGTCCAATCCCGTGGTTCGAAAAGGTCGGCTACGTCGAATTCGATCTTGACGGGATCGTCCGATTCCGTCCATCCGAAGCGGCGCGCCAGCCTGCCGAAGTGGGTGTCCACGGTGATGCCCGGGACGCCGAAGGCATTGCCCAGGACCACATTGGCCGTCTTGCGTCCGACGCCGGGCAAGGTCACCAGGTCCTCGAGGCGGCCCGGCACCTGGCCGTCGAACTCATCCACCAGCCGCGTGCTGAGGGCAAGGACGTTGCGCGCCTTGGCCCGGAAGAATCCCGTGGGTTGCAGGATGGCTTCCAGCTCCGTGGGGTCTGCCTCGGACAGTGCCCGGGCGTCCGGGTACCGGGCAAAGAGGATCTTGGTGACCTGGTTGACCAGGACATCGGTGGTTTGGGCGGACAGGACCGTGGCCACCACCAACTCGAACGGATTGCGGAAATCCAATTCAGCGTGGGCGTACGGATACTTCTCCGCGAGGACCTTGTTGATCCTGCGGGCCCGGCGTTTGACGGCGAGCGGTGAACCAGCTGCGGTGATGGCCACGGTGTACTGTCCTAGCCGCGTTCGATGTTGCTGAGTTCCCGCAGGACCCCAACCTTGCCGTCGGTGTCCTGTACCAGGAATTCGTGGCCGCGGTCTTCCAGCGCCAGGACCCACCCACCGGGCTCGATCACGAACGCGGGGGCGCCTGTCCGTTCATCGAAAGCTGTCCGGGGCTGGCCTACGGCAAACCAGAAAGCCTCGTAATGCGGAGCGTCGTGCGATTCCTCGGGACGGCTTGCGGGGTCAACCGTAGCGCCGATGGAGTCGGTCACTGCCCGGGTGTCCTGCGAGACAATCGGTGTTGCCATGGTGGCAGCCCAGGAACGCTCACCGGAAGGCTGCTGTGCCTCGGGCTGAGTTGCAGCCGGTTGCGCCTGCTGGGCGCCCGGGGCCTGCTGGGCCGGGGCCTGCTGGGCGGCCGGGGCTTGCGCGGCGTGCTGCGTTGTTGCAGCTTCCTGTGCCGACTCGGACTTTTCGGGCTGGGATCCGGCACCCTGCAGCGCGCCGGTCCGGGGCTGGGCGGCCGTACCCTGCTGGGCTCCGGCCTGCTGGGCTACCGTAGCCTGCTGGGCTGCCGTACCCTGCTGGGCTCCGGCCTGCTCGGTGCGGGCCTCCTGGCTTGCGGCCTGCTGCGCACCGTGCTGCGTCGCCGCACCCTGCTGGGGAGCGTGCTGGGTTGCTGCCTGTTCCTGGGCAACCGTTCCTTGCTGGGCTGGCTGTCCTGCTCCACTCCGGGGTACGGCGGGCGAAGCCTGGGTTGCCGGCGAACCCGATGTCGCGGGGCCCGGCTGCGGTACCTGACCCGGTTGCGGTGCCTGGGCCTGCTGTGCCGCTGCATGCGTGGCTGCACCCGCAGCGGCCGCGCCAGGGGTCACCGGCGTACCGACACCGTGCGGCGCCTGACCGTTATAAGGCATCTGACCGTTATACGGAGCAGTGGCGCCGTAAGAAGCGGGGGCTGACGCCTGCCCACGCGAGTCCGCCGAATGCACGACGCCGGAAGCCTCACCTGACTGCTTCGGCGCGGAACCACGCAATCCGGGAATGGAGAATCCCGGGGAAGACTTTCCTTCCTTCGCCGGCTTCGGTTCCTTGGGAGCCGACGGCTTGCGGGTGGGCACGGCGGCGGGGCGGGCCATGAGATGGGCTGGAACGTCGGCGCGGCCCTTGAAGTCTGCCGACAGGAATGGCAGGTGCGGCCCCAAAACCGTTGCGGCAAGGAGTCCGAGGGAACCGATCAATCCCAACAACACCCCGCCGTTAAAGGAGTCAGCAATTGTCAGGAAGAACAAAGGAAGGGAGAACGCAGCCGTGACGGAGGCGAACTGGTCAATCGAGAGGGACCCAACCCGAACAATGGTTCCCGGCTGCAGGCGGCGCGCCACGAACAGAGCAGCCACAATCAACGGCAAGAGAATTCCCAGGAGGAGGAAAAACAGGTTGCCCAGGTTCCAAAGGTTGTAACGCCCGCCGAACATCGGCAGCAGGGAAGCAACGAACATCAAAAGCACGGAACCGAAAACGGTGAGGTCGCGAACAGTGAAAGGACCCACGACGGCGTCGTACTTGGCGGCTGCGCCGGGAGCATCCTGGCTGCCTGACGGGGTGGCAGTTCCAGCCTTGGTGTCCGGTCCCGCAGTCTGCGATTCGTTTGGGCCTGGTCTCAGCTGGTTCATCTCTATCTCCTTCGTGCGGCGTCGTCTTGGACAGTCCGGACCGGTCATCCGCAGGATCTGGCGGCACAACCTGACACGCCTCTGGGCGTCCCCAAGACTTATTCAGCCTATGCCACCCCACAGACAGTCTTCTAGCTGAAACCGGCCGTTCGGCTTCGCCCTCAGCTAACTCCAAGGTGCCTTACAGACAGTCAAGGGAGACTGTGACGCCCGACGACGAAAGCACCTGCCGCCGTCGTCGTCATGTAAGCGGTTCCCCGGCAGCGAAGGCGCCGTTCGGCGCCGAATCTGTACCGCTTACTGGCGGGTTTGTGACCACGCACACGTAGGACCTCCCAAAGCGATAGTGTTGAGGGCGGACAGCACTGCGGCGCGGCTCGCGGGACCCAAGCACGACGCCGGAACCCGGCCCGGGCGCGGACCGTGAGGCCGTGTCTGCGCAGCAAAGATCGATGAATGATGAGGTTCACCATGTCCCAGGACACCAACGGATCCACGGCCACCGCTGCAGCGACGACTGCTGGAAGCGGACAGGCACCCCATGTCGAGGCCTTTGAAAACCTTCTTCATGAGAACCGGAAGTTTGCGCCGTCGGCTGAGTTCGCGGCGGATGCCGTGGTAGCGGCTGATGAGTACGCCTTGGCCGACGCGGACCGTCCCGCGTTTTGGGCGAAGCAGGCCCGTGAGTTGCTGTCCTGGGACAAGGACTTCTCGGAGGCGTTGGATTGGTCCAACCCGCCGTTTGCCAAGTGGTTCGTGGGCGGTGAGGTCAACGCCGCGTACAACGCGTTGGACCGGCACGTGGAGAACGGGCTCGGTGACCGGGTGGCGATCTACTTCGAGGGCGAACCCGGAGACACCCGAACCTACACCTACGCTGAACTCACCGAAGAGGTGAAGAAGGCCGCGAACGCGTTCGAGGCCCTGGGCGTGGCCAAGGGCGACCGCGTGGCCGTTTACCTGCCCATGATCCCCGAGGCCGTGATCACGTTGCTGGCGTGCGCCCGGATCGGCGCTGTGCACTCGGTGGTGTTCGGTGGCTTCTCCGCGGACGCGCTGCGGTCCCGGATCGAGGACGCCGAAGCCAAGCTCGTCGTGACTGCCGACGGCACCTACCGCCGCGGCAAGCCGTCCCCCCTCAAGCCCGCCGTGGACGAAGCCCTCTCCAAAGAAGGACACACCGTCGAAAACGTGGTGGTGGTCAAGCGCAACGGCGAGGACGTCAACTGGGTCGAAGGCCGCGACCTGTGGTGGGACGAGACCGTGGGCGCCGCTGGGACCGAGCACACCGCCGTCGGGCATGACTCCGAGCACCCGCTCTTCATCCTCTACACCTCCGGCACCACGGGTAAGCCCAAGGGCATCCTGCACACCACCGGCGGTTACCTCACCCAGGCCGCCTACACCCACAAGGCCGTGTTCGACCTCCACCCGGACACCGACGTGTACTGGTGCACCGCCGACGTCGGCTGGGTCACCGGCCACTCCTACGTCACCTACGCACCGCTGATCAACGGCGCCACCCAGGTCATGTACGAAGGCACCCCCGACTCCCCGCACCAGGGCCGCTGGTGGGAAATCGTGGAGAAGTACAAAGTCTCCATCCTCTACACCGCCCCCACCGCGATCCGGACCTTCATGAAGTGGGGACGGGACATCCCGGGCAAGTACGATCTGTCCTCCATCCGTGTCCTGGGCTCCGTGGGCGAACCCATCAACCCCGAAGCGTGGATGTGGTACCGCGAAGTCATCGGCGGCAACGCCGGGAAGAACGGCGAAAAGAAGAAGAACCCCGCCCCGATCGTGGACACCTGGTGGCAAACCGAAACCGGCGCGCAGATGATCGCCCCCTTGCCCGGTGTCACGGCCACCAAGCCCGGCTCCGCACAGGTCCCGCTGCCCGGCATCGCCGTGGACGTCGTGGACGAAAACGGCGCCTCCGTGGCCAACGGTGAAGGCGGCTACCTCGTGGTCCGCGAGCCCTGGCCCTCCATGCTCCGCGGTATCTGGGGCGACCCGGAACGGTTCAAGGACACCTACTGGTCCCGGTTCGAGGCCATGTATTTCGCCGGTGACGGGGCCAAGAAGGACGAAGACGGCGACGTCTGGCTCCTGGGCCGGGTGGATGACGTCATGAACGTCTCCGGCCACCGCCTCTCCACCACCGAAATCGAATCCGCGCTGGTCTCCCACCCGTCCGTGGCCGAGGCAGCCGTGGTCGGCGCCGCGGACGAAACCACCGGCCAGGCCGTGGTCGCGTTCGTCATCCTCCGCGGCGACGCAGTGAACAACGGCGACGAAACCGTCCTGGAACTGCGCAATCACGTGGGTAAGGAAATCGGCCCGATCGCCAAACCGAAGCAACTCCTGATCGTTCCGGAACTGCCCAAGACCCGCTCCGGGAAGATCGTCCGCCGCCTCCTGAAGGACATCGCAGAAGGCCGCGACACCGGCGACGCCACCACCCTGGCCGACCCCTCGATCATGACCCAAATCGCCGAATCGCTCCGTAAGTAGCGTCCCGGCTTCCACACAGCACCCGACGGCGTCGCCCACCCCCGGTGGTGAGCGACGCCGTCGTCGTTTATTCCGTTGACGGACGCCCGTGCGCCCTAGACTGTAGCCAGACCCACCCCAGACGAGGCTCCCCAGAAAGGTCCTGATGCTCCAGGCAGCACGCCATTCCGCCATCATCGACGCCGTCCAGCGTGAGCGCGTGGTGCGCGTCTCGGACCTCGCCCAATTGCTGGGGGTCTCCCCCATGACCGTGCGGCGGGACATCGAGGCACTGGAGGAAATCGGCCGTGTTGAGCGCATCCACGGCGGTGCCAAGCTACCCGGAGATGCCAGCACCCACGAGCCCGGGTTCGAGCTCAAGTCCACCCAGCTGACCGTGGAGAAGCACGCCATCGCCGTTGAGGCAGCCTCGCTGGTCCAGGAAGGCATGGCGATCGGGCTCAGCGCCGGAACCACCACGTGGGCGCTTGCGCAGGAGCTGGTGCATGGGCCTCGGATTACCGTGGTGACCAACTCTGTGCGCATTGCGGATCTGTTTCATCACGGCTCGTCCTCGGGGCCCGGACGTTTTGGCTCCACCGTGATCCTGATCGGCGGCGAGCGGACCCCTTCGGATGCTTTGGTAGGTCCGATTGCCACGGCATCGCTCAAGCAATTGCACCTGGATGCCCTGTTCCTGGGCGTCCACGGCATGGATGCAGACGCGGGATTCACTACCCCGAATCTGCTGGAGGCGGAGACCAACCGGGCGTTCATGGCGTCTGCCCGGAGCACTGTTGTCTTGGCGGATCACAGCAAGTGGGGTGTGGTGGGAATCGCCTCGATCGCCGGGCTGGACGAGGCCGACGAACTCATCACGGACTCCCTCCTTGGCGACGACGCCCGGCGTTTGCTGGAGGACAATGTGGCGAAGCTGCGGATCGCGCCTGCCGACCCCAACTAGGGGACACATAGCGCTCCATTGACGGCTCAATGCGCCGTTTGCTGTCCCTCAGTTGGGTCTCATACCGCGGGTGGAGGGCATCCCTCGTAGTTCAGCCACCGGGTTGACGCCTGCGCCCCCGCGCTTTGGACATGCTGGATGTATGAACGCCATCCTCCACGCCCAGCAACTCACCAAGCATTACCCCGGCAGCATTGCCCTGGATCACGTCGACTTCACGGCGCAGGCGGGCGAGTCGATTGCCATCATCGGTCCCTCTGGTTCCGGCAAGACCACCCTCCTGCACTGCCTCGCCGGAATTTTAAGGCCCGACGCCGGTTCGGTCACCTTGCAGACCCCCTCGTCGCCGCTGCGCCTGGACTCCCTCAGCGACGGCGCGTTGTCGAAGCTGCGCCGCGAGGAATTCGGTTTCGTGTTCCAGCAGGGAATGCTGCTGCCGGAATTGACAGCCGTGGAGAACGTTGCGCTGGCTCTCATGCTCAATGGAACGGACCGTAGGACTTCCGAAGCACGCGCTGCCGAATGGCTTGGGGCTTTGGGACTGGCCGGCATGGAACAGCGGCGCCTCGGCGAGCTCTCGGGAGGGCAGGTCCAACGGGTGGCGATCGCCCGGGCACAGGTAACGGGCGCCCGGGTGGTCTTCGCCGACGAACCGACCGGCGCCCTGGATTCGGCCACCTCCGGCGAGGTCCTCGAGGTCTTGCTGCGATCGGTGGCCGCCAACGGAAGGACGCTGCTGGTGGTCACCCACGACCCCAACGTGGCTGCCCGCTGTGGCAGGATCGTTGAGCTTCGCGACGGCAGGATCGTAGCGGACAGCGCCGGGTCGGTGGCACCCTCTCCTGCTGCGGCTCCCATCAACTTCAAGGGAGCCTTCAATGTCTAGCCTCGGCATGGCCATCCGGCTGACTCCCTACGTAGCCCGCAGCAGCGGAGGCTTGCGAGAGTCGGGCCTTCGCGACGCAGGGCTTCCCGTCCTGGCCTTCGGCACGGTCACCGCTTTGCTGCTCACCGTGGCCGGGGGCTCGCAGGTTTTCTGGTCATGGAATGACGCGATCGCCGGCACCTACCAAGCGTTGGCCGTCGTCGCGATGGTCCTCCTGATAGTTCCGTTGCTGACGCTCGGCGCCTCGGCAGCCCGACTCGCCGCCCGCCGTCGTGATGACCGCTTGGCCTCCCTGCGCCTGCTGGGCGCCAACAGCGCAACCGTCGTGTGGATGACCGTCATCGAGTCCACGGTCCTAGCGGCAATCGGCGCCGTGGCGGGTGCGGGGCTCTACGCGTGCGTGGCGCCGTTCCTTGGGCTGATCCAGTTCCGGGGACATGCCATCGGTTCCTACGCCTGGTTGCCGCTCCCCGCCATTCTGATGTGCATCGCCGCCGTCTGCCTCCTCGCGGCGGTCAGTGCCGCCTTGGGACTGAGGAAGGTGGTGGTAACGCCGCTTGGCGTCCGGACCAGGCAAACGGCCGACGGCGCGCACTGGGTCCGCGGGCTGGTGGCGGCTTTGGTGGTGGTCGTCGGGGTCGTGGCGATGGGGATGCTCAGCAGCTTTGGCGCTTTCATCGTGATCATTGCCGTGATGGGTGGCTGCTTTGGTCTGGCGTTGCTGGCACTGAACCTGATGGGGCCCTGGGTCCTGCGCCTACGGGCATCCGCCCAACTGAAACGGGCTCGCCGACCGGAGCAACTGTTGGCCGCCCGGACCGTCCTGGAAAGCCCGAAGGAGTCGTGGCGGCAAGTTGGGGGCATCGCGATGACCAGTTTTGTGGGCGTGTTCGTGGGAGTGGGCATGGCGGTAGCGGACACGATGGGTGGAAGTGCGGGTGATGAAACCGCGCTGCTGGTACGCGATATCAACACCGGGATCATGATCACGCTGCTGGGTTCGTTCCTCATGGTTGCGTGCTCGGCCGGTGTGAACCAGGCAGCCGCAGTCCTGGACCGGGCGTCAACGCTCGTTGCCTTGGACCGCGTGGGGATGCCCCGGAAACTCATGGTCGCTGCGCGGGTCAGGGCAGTGATGTCACCCTTGTTCCTGGTTGCCGGGATTTCCGCTGCTGCAGCGGCGGCGTTGGTGCTTCCTTTGACGGGCATGGTCCTGTTGACGCAGCCTGTGGTGTTCCTGACCATTGGTGCGGTGTTCGCTGCCGGGTTCCTGCTCGTCCGCCTGGCCGTTGCCGCGGGCACGGCCCAGATCAGCCAGGTCCTCGCCCGCCCGGAACGCTACGCGAACACGGACTCCTGACGCTCTCTCACCAAACCACCCCTCCCCAGGAACGCTCTCTCACCAAACCACCCCTCCCTGGGGACGCTCTCTCACCAAACCACCCAATTTTCCAATCGCTCTCTCACCTGTGGCCTCTTCCCGGCCGCCCCTCTCTCACTTTTCTGACGAAAGTGAGCGAGCGTCGGCGAAAGGGGCACATTCGTGAGGGAGCGTCCGGGAAAACGGGCGATTCCGTGAGAGAGCGTCCGGGGAAACGGGCGATTCCGTGAGAGACCGTCCGAAAAAACGAGCGATTCCGTGAGAGACCGTCCGAAAAAACGAGCGATTCCGTGAGAGACCGTCCGAAAAAACGGGCGATTCCGTGAGAGAGCGTCCGGGAAAACGGGCGATTCCGTGAGAGAGGGTCGCTAGGGGCAGCCGCAGGACTGGCGAACTATCAACTCTGTCGGCAGGATGCTGTGCACGCGATCCCCACCGCGGCCCTCCCCAACCAGCGCTTGGACGGCAGCCTCGGCCATCGCGTTGACGGGCTGCGCCACGGTGGTCAGCGCGGGCCAGGTGTATTCGGAATCGATGGAACCGTCGAAGGACACCAACGCCATCTCCCGGGGAACCTGCACGCCGGCTTCATGCAACGCCCGCAGGATCCCAATGGCCTGCATGTCGTTGCTCGCGAAGATCGCAGTGGGCCGGTTGGCCATGGCCAGGAACCGCTTGCCAACCTCGTAACCGCCGGCCCGGCTGAACGGACTGTGCAGCAGGGGTCCGTCCGGCAGCCCTGCGTCGCGCAGTGCTCCGAGCCAGCCCACCTCGCGACCGTCCAGTTGGTTGCCGGTGTTGGTGCCAATGGCCAAGCCAATGCTGGTGTGTCCGTGGCCGATCAGGTGTTCCACGGCAGCACGTCCGCCGGCCTCGAGGTCCACGCCAACGCTGGTAAACCCGGGCGGCGAACCAGCATTGTTGAGCAGGACGGACGGGATCTCTGAGGCTTCAAGATCCGTCAAGTCGGGATCAAAGACACAGCTGGCCAGGAACACCCCGTCCACCTGGCGCGCGGCAAGGTTCCGGATGTTCTGGCGTTCCTTGGCCAGGCTTCCGTCGGAGTTGGCCAGCACCATCCCGAAACCAAGCGCCGCAGCGGCTTCCTCCACAGCGTGCGCCAGGAGCGAGAAAAACGGGTTGGTGTTATCGGGGACAATAACGCCCACGGTTTCGCTGGAACCCAGCTTCAGCGCACGGGCTGCGGCGTTGGGCCGGTACCCGAGGATCCGGATGGCGTCGCGCACCTTGGCTTCCGTCGCCGGGGCCACGTTCTTGGGCCCTCCGTTCACCACATAACTCACGACGGCGGTACTCACCCCGGCGTACCGGGCAACGTCCTTGCGGGTCACCGGTCCGCGCGGGGTTTGTACAGCTGATGTGGTCATGGGGTAAATGCTAGCTACATCGCGGGGGCATCGCCGAAGTCGCGGATCGGCAGGCGCTCGCCACCACGCAGTGCGGACTGGTGCGCAACGATTCCCGGCAGGGTGTAGCGGGCAGCAACCCAGGCGTTCACGGGAGGCAATTCATTCTTGTTGACGGCAGTGACGAAGTCGTCCACCAGGAACTGATGGCTGCCCTCGTGCCCGTTGGGGGCACCCAGGTATTCCTGCGGGAGCCGGGCATGGTCATGGACCGGGGCCAGGCCTGAGATGAAGGCATCGCGAAGCTCGGGCGCAACTTCCGCCAGCGATGGATCGTCAAGGGACATGGTCGGCTTGGTTTCCACCTGTTCGGAAACATCGGTGACGGACTCCTTGTCCTGCCACACGGTGGTGGTGGCGAGCTGCTCGAAGCTGGCCTCGGTACCGAAGAAACGGAAACGGGATTCGCGGATGTGGGACGGGTATCCGACGCGCCGCATCTCATTGGTGCGCATCGCACCGCCGTCGTTCATTTCGAACAGTGCCGTCGCGTTCGAGAAGTCGTTGCCGAACATGCTGACGTCCTTGTCGAAGACACCATCGTTCCGCTGGTCCTTGACTCCGATGCAGCTGACACTGACAGCATGCCCCGGCACTGCGCCCAGGACCCCGCCAATGGCGTGCGTCGGGTACAGCATGGGCGGGTAGCTCGCCGTTTCCTTCCAGCGCTCTCCCCCGCTGTATTGGTAGGCGTCGTAGAAGCCCAGGTCCATGTCGTGGACGTAATCGCCCTCGGTGTAGAAGATCCGGCCAAACTTCCCGGCTTCCTGCTGCTTCCGTGCGTAGACGGTGGCCGGGTTGTAGTAGCTGGTCTCACCCATCATGTAGACGAGCTTGGTCTCGCGGACTGCCTCGATGATGCGTCCGATTTCCTCCTCGGAAATCGCCATGGGCACAGCCGAGTAGACGTGCTTCCCGGCGCGGAGGGCGCGCTCAACCAGCGGACCGTGGGTCCAGCGCTGCGTGAAAATGGCGACGGCATCGACGTCGGACGCCAACAGTTCCTCAAAGGTGGCCAACACGCCGTCCAGGCCCCAACGCTCCTGCGCCGCTGCTGCGCGCTCGGGCAACTCATCCACCGCGTACACCTCGGAGACCCCCGGGTGGAGCTTGAACAGGTGTGCGAACTGGCTGCCGAACTGGCCTGCGCCCAGGACACCGATCGAAAACGTCATTGTTTGCCTTTCTTGGAGCTGCCCTGGGGCAGCGGCTTGTGATGGCCCTCACGGGATTGCGTTAGAGTCTGACAGCGAAATCTACACGAGTCAACACATCGAACAGAAATAAACATTTTTCACCACACAGTCTTGCCAAGTTTGAATCTACTCGTGTAGATTCTGAGTCTGTTGTAACCCACATCACAGCTAGGAAAGAGTCGACGATGACCACGCTAACCAAGCAGCCGGGCAGCGCATCAGAGCGCTCTCGGCGCAGCCAAGGGCCAAAGAGCGCACCCGTCAAACGCAGCCTGGCAAGCCGACTGGGAGACCTGAGGATCGCAATCTTCTTCATCCTTCCGGCCGTCGTCGGCTTCGTGGCGTTCTTCCTGATTCCCACCATCCGCGGTATCTACCTGAGCTTCACCGAGTACAGCATCCTCGGCGAACCCACCTGGATCGGAATCAAGAACTACACGGCGATCTTCGGCGACGAACTCTTCTGGAATGCCATGGGAGTGACGCTTCAATACGTCGTCCTCAACATTGGATTCCAGACGGTCATCGCCCTGGGCTTGGCCCTCCTGATGCACCGGGTCGCCAAATCCACCTTCATCCGGGGCGCCCTGCTGCTGCCGTTCCTGGTGGCCAACGTGATTGTCGCGCTGCTCTGGTTCTGGATGCTTGACTACCAACTGGGCATCGTCAACGAAGTCATGAGCTGGATGGGACTCCCCCGCGTGGCCTTCTTCGGCAGTGAGCAATGGGCCATTCCCACCATCGCGTTCGTCAACGTGTGGCGGCACATGGGGTACACGGCACTTCTGATCTTCGCCGGCCTGCAGGCTATTCCGAGCAATCTCTATGAGGTGGCAAACCTCGACGGCGCGTCGCCCACCAGGACCTTCTGGAGCGTCACCCTTCCCCTGCTCCGCCCGGTGCTGGTCCTGGTCCTCGTCGTCACCGTGATCGGTTCCTTCCAGGTCTTCGACACCGTTGCCGTCACCACCAACGGCGGCCCCGTCAACGCATCCCGCGTGATCCAGATGTACATCTACCAAAAGGCCTTCGGCGAGTCCGACTTCGGCTACGCCTCCGCCCTCTCCGTGATCCTGTTCATCATTCTCGCCATCGTGGCCTTCCTGCAGATGAAGTTCCTCAAGGGCAACGAATCGGATCTGGACTAAGGAATCCCCCATGACTACTGCAACCCTCCCGCGCGAAACGTCCCGCAAGAAGCCCGTCAATTGGCGCCGCATCGGTGCCTGGGTGTTGGTCGCCGTCGCCCTCGCCGTGACCATTGCCCCCTTCCTCTGGATGCTCCGCACCGCGCTGTCCAGCAACAGTGCCCTGGCCTCCAACGCGGGCAACCTCCTGCCGGCCGACTTCAGCTGGGGTGCCTTCAAACGGGTTCTCGGCCTCCAGAGCACCGAGGAAGCGATCGCCGAGGGTGGCTCCGGAGCCGCCATCAACTTCTGGCTCTACCTGCGCAACTCCATCATTTTCGCCACCGTCACCACAGTCGGCCAGGTGTTCTTCAGCGCGATGGCCGCCTACGCTTTCGCGAGGCTCCGCTGGCCCGGCCGGAACAAAGTCTTTGGGCTCTTCCTGACCACCATGATGGTCCCGCCGATCTTCACCGCGCTGCCCAACTTCCTCATGATCAAGAACCTCGGCCTGCTCAACACCATGGCCGGCATGACGCTTCCGTTCTTGTTCATGACCCCCTTTGCCATCTTCTTCCTCCGCCAGTTCTTCCTTGGGATGTCACGCGAAGTTGAGGAGGCGGCAATGCTCGACGGCGCCAAGCACCTGAGGATCTTCTTCCAGATTGTGCTTCCCAACGCCGCAGCCCCCATCGCCACCCTGGCGTTGCTCACCTTTATCGGTCAGTGGAACGAATACTTCTGGCCGCTGCTGGTGGGGCAGGACGAAAGCGTCCGCGTGCTCACCGTGGGCCTGAGCGTCTTCAAGTCCCAATCCCCGCAAGGCGCCCTGGACTGGTCCGGGCTCATGGCCGGCACCCTCGTGGCCGCCCTGCCGATCTTCATCCTCTTCATCGCCTTCGGCAAGAAGGTTGTGAACTCCATCGGATTCTCCGGAATTAAGTAACTCCCCCACTCAAAACCCTGAAAGGTCCACCATGAAGAAAACCCTCGGCGTCGCCGCTGCTGCCGCGGCCATAGCCCTCACCCTGTCCGCTTGCGGTGGTTCCAGCGCAGGATCCTCCGAGGCAAAAGGCGAGATCAACTACTGGCTGTGGGACGCCAACCAGCTTCCCGCCTACCAGCAGTGCGCTGACGACTTCACCAAGTCCAACCCGGACATCAAGGTGAAGATCACCCAGCGCGGTTGGGACGACTACTGGACTACGCTGACCAACGGCTTCGTGGCCGGAACCGCCCCGGACGTCTTCACCAACCACTTGTCCAAATACCCGGAGTTCGCCGCCAAAAAGCAACTGCTGCCCCTGGATGAGGCCGTAGAGAAGGATGGCATCAAGCTCGATCAGTACACCAAGGGCCTCCCCGAGCTCTGGGTTGGCCAGGACGGCAAGCGCTACGGACTTCCCAAGGACTGGGACACCGTGGGCCTGTTCTACAACAAGGCCATGACCGAAGCTGCCGGGATCACGGCAGAGCAGATGGCCAACCTGGACTGGAACCCGAAGGATGGCGGCAGCTACGAGAAGGCCATTGCACACCTCACCGTGGACAAGAACGGCAAGCGCGGCGACGAGGCAGGCTTCGACAAGAACAACGTCGCCACCTACGGCCTCGGCCTGACCGGCAGCGGATCCGGCCAAGGACAAACGGAGTGGAGCTTCCTCACCGCAACCACCGGCTGGACCGCCACGGACAAGAACCCGTGGGGCACCAAGTTCAACTACGACGACGCCCGGTTCCAGGAAACCATCGTCTGGTGGGCCGGACTCATCGACAAGGGCTACATGCCCAAGCTTGAGACCACTGTTGGTGCGAGCATGCCGGACAGCTTCGGCGCAGGCAAAGCCGCCATCAACTCCAACGGCGACTGGCTGATCGGCCAGTACAAGACCTACAAAGGCATCGAGACGGCCATCGCTCCGACCCCCAAGGGCGCTGACGGCAAGCGAGCTTCGATGTTCAACGGCTTGGCGGACTCCGTGTGGGCCGGCACCAAGAACCCTGCCGCCAGCGTCAAGTGGGTTGAATACCTCGGCTCCACCGCGTGCCAGGACGTCGTAGCCAGCAAGGCTGTGGTCTTCCCGGCCATCAGCAGCTCCTCCGACAAGGCCGCAGAAGCCTTCAAGGCCAAAGGCACCGATGTTTCCGCCTTCACCACGCATGTGAAGGACGGCACCACGTTCCTGTTCCCGATCGCGGACAAGGCTGCCAAGGTGGACGGCATCATGAAGCCCGCCATGGACGCAGTGCTCTCCGGCAAGAAGCCCGCTTCCTCTCTGACGGAAGCCAACACACAGGTCAACAACCTCTTCAAGTAACCCTTGCCGGGCCTGCTCTGCGCGCTTTACCTTCGGGTTAGCGCGCAGAGCAGGCCACACATCTTTCGAAAAGAGACCCCACGCATGCAACCGCTCCACCTTCGTTCCGCCGGCACCAGCCTGGTCATCAGCACCCACCGCGGCGAAGCTGAGATTTCCCATTGGGGAGCCGATCTTGGCGAGACGCTTCCGGACCTCGCCATCCTGAACGAGCCCATTCCGCCGTCGTCCGCGGACGCCAATGTCCCGGCCGGGCTCATCCCCCAGGCGTCGTCGTCGTGGCAGGGGCGGCCAGGTCTCCGCGGGCATCGCGTCACGGACGGCATGCCCGGCTTCGACTTCTCGGTTCGCCTTCGCGTGGTGAGCGCGACGGCGGACGGCAACACCGCCGTCGTTGTCCAGTCAGACCCCGACGCCGGCATCACCGTGACCAGCCACCTCACCTTGCATCCGGGCGGGCTACTGGAAATGCGCAACGCGGTCACCAACGACGGCACGTCGCCTTTCCAGGTGGACGAGCTTGCCACCGTGCTCCCGGTGGCACCGGACGCCGTCGAACTTTTGGACCTGACCGGGCGCTGGTGCCGGGAGCGGCACCCACAGCGACGCGCCATCCAGCAAGGCACATGGGTCCGGACCGGACGGCATGGGCGCACTGGACATGACTCCTCGCTGCTGTTCGCCGCGGGGACGGCGGGATTCGGCAACCGACACGGCAAGGTGTGGGCGACGCACTTGGCGTGGAGCGGCAACCACGAGCAGTTCGCAGACCGCGTGGGCGATGGCCGCACGACGATCGGCGGCTCGGAACTCCTGGGCCCTGCCGAAGTGGTGCTGCAACCGGGTGAAACGTACACGGCACCGGCATTGTTTGCGGCGTACTCGGACCGGGGCCTGGACGGTATCACCGAGGCGTTCTACAGCTGGTTCCGCGCCCGGCCGCATCACGTTGCCGGTCCCCGGCCGGTGGTCCTCAACACCTGGGAGGCCGTCTACTTCGACCACAACCTGGAAACGCTGATCGAGCTGGCCGGGTCTGCAGCGGACCTCGGCGTTGAGCGGTTCGTGCTCGACGACGGGTGGTTCCGCGGGCGCCGGAACGACCACGCCGGGCTGGGCGACTGGTACGTGGACGAATCCGTATGGCCTGGCGGTTTGACGCCGCTCATCGAAGCCGTGACCGCTCATGGCATGGAATTCGGGCTCTGGGTGGAGCCGGAAATGATCAGCATCAACTCGGACATCGCGAGGGCTCATCCCGAGTGGATCGTGGGTCCGTCGGCCTCGTCCTACAAAGACGGGGGCCGGCTGCCCGTCGAGTGGCGGCACCAGCATGTGATCGACCTTGTGAACCCGGAAGCCTGGCAGTACGTCTTCGACCGGATCGATGCGCTGCTTCGCGACAACAGGATCAGCTACCTCAAGTGGGACCAGAACAGGGACCTGCTGGAACACGGTCATTCCGGCCGTGCCTCGGTTCATGAGCAGACGCTCGCCGCCTACCGGCTCTTCGATGCCCTGCGCGAGGCACATACTTCCGTGGAAATTGAAAGCTGCTCTTCCGGCGGTGCCCGCGTTGACCTGGGAATCCTGGAACGAACGGACCGTGTATGGGCCTCGGACTGCAACGACGCCCTGGAACGGCAAACCATCCAGCGTTGGACGGGCATGGTGGTGCCACCTGAGCTGGTTGGCGGCCACATCGGTCCGTCGACGTCCCACACGACGGCCCGCACACACGACCTTTCGTTCCGTGCCATCACAGCGTTCTTCGGCCACTTCGGCATGGAGTGGGACGTTCGCTCGGTCACCGGCGCGGAACGGGAAGAACTCAAGCTGTTCATCTCGCTCTACAAGGAACACCGGGCGCTCATCCACAGCGGCCTGGCGGTCCGCGCGGATGCGCCGGACGAGTCACTCATGGTTCACGGCGTGGTGGCGCCAGAGCACGACGGCGGCATCCCGGCGGGTGCCACTGCGGCACTTTTCGCTGTAGTCAAGACCCGGACATCGTTCGCGGAGCAGGTAGGACGGGTTTCCCTGCCGGGGCTCGATCCGTCGCGGACCTACCGGGTGGAGCTCCTGTTCCCCACACCCGTGGACGCCGACTACGGCCACACCGTGATCGAGGCACAGCCGGTGTCCTGGCTGGCGTCCGGTGCCGAGGCGAGCGGCCGGTTCCTTGGCGAGGTGGGGCTGCCGATGCCCGTGCTCCACCCCGAGCACGCAATCCTGCTCCGCCTGACCGCCCTCTGACCCTCTCTCACCGAACGCCCCCCCTTCGGACGCTCTCTCACCGAACCGCCCGTTTCACCGGACGCTCTCTCACCGAACCGCCCCTCCCAGGGAACGCTCTCTCACAGAACCGCCCTTTCGGACGGACGCTCTCTCACCGAACGCCCGCTTTCACCGGACGCTCTCTCACCAGTGCAGGTTCAGACGGTTTCCGCGAGGTAATCGATGGCCAGTTTGTACCCCAGCACGCCTGCACCAACGATGATCGCCTGGCAAACACCCGACAGGTAGGAGTGGTGGCGGAACTCCTCACGCTGGTGGACGTTGGTGATGTGGACCTCGACGGCAGGCAGTTGGACAGCGGCCAGCGCGTCACGAAGTGCCACAGAGGTATGAGTGAAGGCGCCGGCGTTGATGACGATCCCGACGGCGGTGCCCCGCGCCGCGTGGATTGCGTCCAGCAGATCACCCTCGTGATTCGACTGGACGCAATCCACCGTCAGTCCGTGCGATTCGGCTGCGGACAAAGCCAGCTGCTCAACATCGGCCAGGGTGGAGGTCCCGTATTTCTCGGGTTCGCGCGTGCCCAGGAGGTTCAGGTTGGGGCCGTTGATAACAAGAATGGTGCCGCGGCCGGCTTCAGTGGCTTGAGTCATGGCACCCAATCTATAGCGGTGCCGGAGCGTCCGTGAATTGCGCCCAATTAGTGAGAGAGGGTTGGGGAAAAACACCCATTATGTGAGAGATGGTCCGGGAAAAAGGGTGATTTGGTGAGAGAGGGTGCGGACTACTTGCGGGTGCACTGGCCGGAGCCCACCGGGTTGCTGAGGCCCGGCGCCTGGGCAGCGACGGGCTGCACGTCCTCCATGGTCAACGCGAAACCGAGAGCTTCGTTGCTGGTTGTCTTGGCGAAAATCAGACCAGCAACCTGGCCATCCGTGGTGAGCAGCGGACCGCCGGAGTTGCCCGGCTGCACGTCGCCCGCAAGCTTGTAGACCTGCTCAGGCGAGGGGTTGCTGCCATAGATGTCAGGTACCAGGACGGTGGCGATTCCCTCGACAGTCGCCGGCTTCGACTGGAACGGCCCGCCGTGGGGGTAACCGGCAAAAGCCGCCGGGCTGCCGTCAGGCAGGTCCGAACTCAGCGCAAGAGGCGAGGCTGAGAGCCCGTCCACGGCCAGCACGGCGATATCCCGCTGGGGGTCGAAGTAGACCACCCGACCCGGCAACGCGCCGCCGTCGGGCACTTCCACCACCGGTTGGTCCACGCCGGCCACCACGTGCGCATTGGTGACCACACGGCCCGGCGAGACAACAAAGCCGGACCCCGTCTGATTCTGTCCGCATTCGAAAGCCGTGCCCGCGATCTTCAGCACGGACCGGGCGGCCTGGTTGAGGGCCGGGGTGTCGGTTGAGGCGTTGGGAACCTGGACTGGAGTGGCGGAGCCGAAGCCTTCGATCAACTTGGGGATGCCGTCGCCGATCACCGTGGACCGCAACTGCGCCATGGTGCTCTTGACCGGAGTGGGCGTCAGCGAGTCGATGTACCGGATCACGCGGGACTGGGCCAGTTGCTGGGAAACGAACGGCACGCCCAAGGAACTGATGCTGAACGCCAGCATTGACATCACCAAGGCAGCAACAACCACGCTGACCACGCCACCCACCAGGCGATCCACGGCGTGCAGCGGTTTGAGCCGCACTACGTGTCGAATGCGGCGGCCGATCATGGTTCCCAGCCCGTGGCCCAAGGCGATAAGCACGACGGCGGCACCCACCGTTGCGGTAAGCCTCCAGCCGCTGTCGCTCACCCAGCCGCTGACCAGCGGCACTGCGATAAACGCCGCGATGGCGCCCGCAATGAATCCGGCTATACCGCCGAGCGTCACCAGGAAGCCATTGCGCAGGCCATAGATCAGGTAGGACAACAGCATCAAAATCAATGCCAAATCCAAAATGGTCAAGCCAAACACCAATGCTCCTCATAGCCGGGTAGCGCCAATTCTAGAGGGGCACCCTGACAAGATTCCGTTAGTCCGGTCACGATAGGGTGCAGTTCATGGCCTCCTGTTGCGCGCCAACTCAGGCAAGGGAGGACGAAATCCGCGTGTTTTCAGCGTTTCGCGTGCCAAGTACGTCACAGAACACTAAAAATTCTGAAACAATGGCTGAAGCGCCACGACCGAAACTTATTCTCAGGAGACTTCATGGACATCGAGGTATTGCGCCGCGCACCCCTCTTCGCCACCCTTGACGACGACGCATTCCGCTTGCTGACGGACGAACTCACCGAGGTGGACCTTTCACGTGGAGCATCGGTGTTCCGCGAAGGTGACCAGGGTGACCAGCTTTACTTCATTGTTTCCGGCAAGGTGAAGCTCGGCCGTACGTCACCTGACGGCCGCGAGTCGCTGCTGGCCATCCTCGGCCCGGGCGAACTCTTCGGCGAGATGGCACTCTTCGATCCGAGCCCCCGCACGGCAACCGCCACGGCAGTTTCCGAAACGCGCCTGGCAGGCCTGAAGAACGAAAGCCTGAACTCCCTCCTCCGCACCCGTCCGGAGGTTTCGGCCCAGTTGCTGCAGGCCCTGGCCCGCCGCCTGCGCCGCACCAACGACTCCCTGTCCGACCTCGTTTTCTCGGACGTTCCCGGCCGTGTTGCCAAGGCCCTCCTGGACCTTGCAGACCGCTTCGGCCGCCCCGCTACCGACGGCGTGCTGGTCGCCCACGAACTCACGCAGGAGGAACTGGCCCAGTTGGTGGGCGCTTCCCGCGAAACAGTCAACAAGGCACTGGCCGAATTCGTCCAGCGCGGTTGGCTGCGCCTGGAAGCACGCGCCGTGGTGATTCTGGACATGCAGCGTCTGCGCCAGCGCTCCCGCTAGGACTTACAACGAGAAAGCCGCCCCGGTTCGTTTGAACCGGGGCGGCTTTTTGTGCGTTTGGCGGGCGGTGAGAGAGCGTCCGTCCCAAACCGGGGTGTCGTGAGAGAGCGTCCGTCCCAAACCGGGGTGTCGTGAGAGAGCGTCCGTCCCAAGCCGGGGTGTCGTGAGAGAGCGTCCGTCCCAAACCGGGGTGTCGTGAGAGAGCGTCCGGGGTGGGGTTAGCGTTCGCGCTGGGGTTCGCCGGCTACCGTTCGGGCGGCTTCGACCTCGAGCATGAGCTCCCCGGCCCGGTCCACCAACTGCGGCTGGTACACATGGGCCTTGCGCTTGTAGCTGAGGTACGCGATGCAGCCGTTGGCGTGGGCCATCTTCTCCAGCATGATTTCCGAACCGGGGACCAGAAGCTGCCCGAGGGTGAGTCCAACCGTGTTCGCCTGGGCCACCTCGTCACCCAAGGCACTGGTTTCCCGGAGGGAGATGGCCTCTGCGGCATTCACCCAGCGGCCCCACACGCCCTTGCTGCCCAGGATGCTGGGCTGCTGGTTGATGGGGACCGTAGCAGCGAAGTAGCGGGTGTTGAAACGGAAGTGCGCAAAATCCGGGCTGAGCCAGTTGACCAGCGGCTTCAAGAGATCGGTCCGCAGCGACAGGCCGCGCTTGGCCAGTACCTCGGTAAACGACTTTTCCTGGGCCGCTACAGCTTCACGGGCCTTCATCCACTCAACGGTGGAGTTGGCCTCAACTGTTGAGGAAGCGTCCGGGCCAGCGAGGAGGACGCCGGTTTCTTCAAAGAGTTCCCGAATGGCGCCCACCACGTGGCGGCGGGCGAGTCCGACGTCGTCCGTTCCCATCTGCTCAGCCCAATGCTGCGGCGAGGGACCAATCCAGCCGACCGGATCGTCGTCGGACGGGTCCACGGACCCGCCGGGGAACGCGAGAACGCCCAACGGCGAGGAGCCGGGCCGGTAACCCAGCCACGTCTCCAAGCCGGTGGGCGAATCGCGCAAAAGGACAACAGATGATGCGTAGCGGGCGGCCCTGGGGGTCCGCTCACCAAGTTCAAGCCAGTTCTGTGCTGCGCCTTCGAGTTCCGGAGGCAAGACAAACAGGCGACGAGCAAGTTGCGGCAATTGGGTGAACCGGTTCCTTAGCTGAATTCAGCAATGAGCTCGACCTCGACAGGCGAGTCGAGCGGCAGGACGGAAACGCCGACGGCGGAACGTGCGTGCTTGCCTGCGTCACCGAAGACCTGGCCCAGGAGCTCGGACGCACCGTTGATGACGCCGGGCTGGCCAGTGAACGTCGGGTCCGATGAGACGAATCCAACAACTTTGACGATCCGGGTGACGCGGTCGAGGTCGCCAATGACACTCTTTACCGCAGCGAGGGCGTTGATGGCGCAAACAGCGGCGTAGCGCTTGGCGTCCTCGGGGTCCACAGTGGGCTCGTCGGAGTGGCCAAGTTCCCCGGTGGAGACCTTGCCCGTAGCTTCGAGTTTGCCGTTAATAAAGGGCAGCTGTCCGGAGGTGTAAACGTAGTTGCCGGAGACGACGGCCGGAACGTAAGCGGCAACCGGAGCGGCCACCTCGGGGAGGGTCAGTCCGAGCTCGGCGAGGCGCTGTTCAACGGCGGACGTAGGAGCGCCGGATTCCGCGGCAGACGTGGTTTCTGCGGGGGTGGTCATGGTTACTGCTTCTCCCTTTTAAGGTATGCGACAAGGCCTTTGCCATCGGGTCCACCGACGACCTGTACAAGCTCCCAGCCGTCCTCGCCCCACTGGTCCAGGATCTGCTTTGTGGCATGGATGATGAGCGGAATCGTGGCGTACTCCCATTTGGTCATGACAGAAAGCCTAGCCCTTGCCGGTAAAGTGGAAAACATGGTGACTCGCAAGAACCCCATATTCGACACTGCCACCACCCTCGGAAAGATTCTCGGTTTCCTTGGCGTGAGCGCGATTTGTGGCGTCCTGGTGGCTGGACTCCTGGTCCCGGCCGCCGCCGTCTCGGGCAGTGCCGCCAGTGGTTCCATCCAGTTCTTTGACACACTCCCGGCGGAACTCCAAGTGGACCCGCCCAGCCAGAACACCACGATTCTGGCCAAGGATGGATCGCCCATTGCGTCCATCTACGCGGAGAACCGTACCAAGGTTCCGCTGGACCAGATGAGCCCGTACATCAAGAACGCTGTCATCGCCATTGAGGACAGCCGTTTTTATGAGCACGGCGGCATCGACACCACCGGCATTATGCGAGCCTTGGTGAGCACGGTCCGCGGTAACAAGCAGGGCGCCTCCACCATCACCCAGCAGTACGTCAACAACGTCATCAACGAGTCACTTGTGGCATCAGGCAACAGCGAAGACGTCAAGCTCAATGGCCTTAATAAGGGCGTCGGCGACAAGCTCCGTGAAATGAAGCTCGCGATCGCGCTGGAGAAAAAGTTCTCCAAGGAGCAGATCCTTGAGGGTTACCTCAACATTGTCTTCTTCAACCGTGACGCGTACGGTATCGAGGCTGCTTCCAAGTTCTTCTTCAGCACCACGGCCAAGGACCTGACACTTCCACAGGCTGCCCTGTTGGCCGGCCTTGTGAACAGCCCTTCCGCGTTCGATCCGATCACCAACCCGGACAGTTCCAAGATGCGGCGCGACCTGGTGCTCAACGCGATGCTCGCCCAGAAGAAGATCACCCAGGCTGAGCACGACGAAGCTGTGGCCACACCAGTCACCACCAAGGTCACGCCGGCCCGCCAGGGTTGCGCTTACGCCACCATGGCTCCGTACTTCTGTGACTATGTGCTGCACTTGCTCTTCAATAACCCTGCCTATGGTGATACCCAGGAAGACCGCATCAAGCGAATCCAGCGCGGCGGCCTGACCATCCGCACCACCCTCGATCCCACAGCCCAGGCCGTTGCGCAGCAGCAGGTAGACGGCACCGCCGGCGCAAACCCGGACAAGTGGGGTGCGTCCATTACCTCCGTCCAGCCGGGCACCGGCCAGATCGTCAGCATGGCCCAAAACACCGTGTGGCTTCCACAAGAGGGAAAGTTCGATCAAACCCAGAACTTCAATGTTGATGTCATGGATGCCAAGGGCAATGACCTCAACGGCATCGGCGGGTTCCAGCCCGGTTCGACGATGAAGCCGTTCACGTTCGCCGAATGGTTGAACGAGGGCAAGTCGATGAATACGAACATCAATGCTTCGGTCCGGCGGTACCCCCAAAACTTCCCGTGGAAGAACACCTGCGATACGCCCACTGTCGGCTGGTATGACGCCACCAACGGAACCTTCGACTTGCAGAACTCCGATGAGGGTTACTACCGGAACATGACAGTTCTCTACGGCCTCATGAACTCCATCAACACCGCGACATTTGCGTCGGCTGCTCAGGTAGATCTCTGCGGAATCCAAAAGATTGTCGACGCAACCGGCATCCACGGCGGGCTTCCCGCACGGGATGACACCGGCAAGATCACCGATCCGAACCCAAAGGTCACTATGACCACGCTTGCCAACCTGATCGGTTCCACCCAGACAGCACCGCTGACAATGGCCAGCGCGTTCGCAACGTTCGCCGCAGACGGCAAGTACTGCGAGCCGATTGCCATCACCTCGGTGAAGGACCAGTCCGGTGCTGACCTCCCAGCACAGTCTTCTAACTGCAAGGACGCGGTCAAACCTGAAGTGGCAAGAGGTGTGGCCTACGCAATGCAAGAAGTGCTGAACGCCGGTTCTGGCTCGTTGATCCGTCCGTCGCTCTCCACCAAGGCGAACTTCCCGGTTGCCGCCAAAACTGGTACCAACGACACGAACGGTTCCACCTGGGTTGTCGGCTACACCACGGGCCTGGCCACTGCTTCCTGGTTCGGCGACCCGCTCGGCGACCAGTCGCGCCCGGGCCGGAACCTGACGGTGAACGGCAAGTTTTACCAATCGATCGACGGTTACATGATTGCCGGTCCGCAGTTCACCAACTACATGCTGTCCGTGGCTCCGGCCTATGGCACCAACCCGTTCCAGCAGCCGCCGTCGAACCTCCTTGGAACGGCTCCGGCTCCGACCCAGCGCTCCACCCCGTCCAACAACACGCCGTCCACCGCCCCCTCTACGGGGACCGGTAACAATGGCAATAACGGTAACGGGAATGGCAACAACGACGGTCCCGGCAAGGACTAAAAGTGACTTTCCGTGATTCCTTGGCAAACCGCGTCCGCACCGCCGGGCGCGGTTTCGCCGTCACTACCGCAATCGGTGCCACGGCAGGCGCAGCGGCCGCTGCCTACGGCTGGTGGGAGAAGGACCAGTTCGGGATCAGGCACGAGACTTTGCCGATCCTTCCGGACGGATTCGAGCCCTTCCGGGTCCTCCACCTCAGTGACATCCACTTCGTGCCCGGCCAAGAGAAGAAGACTGCCTGGCTTCGCTCGTTGGCCGAAGTCAAACCGGACCTCGTGGTCAACACGGGCGACAACCTGAGCCATGTGAAAGCCATTGATCCGCTGATCGAGGCCCTCCGCCCGCTCATGGAGTTCCCGGGAGTTTTCGTGCCCGGGTCCAACGACTACTACGCGCCTCGGATCAAGAATCCCGCCGGCTACTTCCGTGGTCCTTCCAAACCGAAGACGGACCCCATCAAGCTCGACTGGCCCAAGCTCCGAAGTGCGTTCGGGATGGGTGGCTGGATCGAACTGACCAACCGCGCACAGTCAGTGGTGCTGAACGGGCTCCGCTTCGATTTCTCCGGCGTCGATGATCCGCACCTGAAGCGCGAACGCTACGCTGGCTGGCCCCGCGGCACCAGGAACCAAGACGCCCGCCCGCACCTGAAGGTTGCGGTCATCCATGCACCGTACCAGCGCGTCCTGGACCATTTCACCGAGGCCGAAGCTGACCTGATCCTCGCCGGACACACCCACGGCGGCCAGATCTGTATCCCCGGCTACGGCGCCCTCGTCTCCAATTGCGACCTCCCGACGTGGCGTGCCAAAGGCCTGCACGATTGGGAAAGCGATGGATTCGTGACGCCGGTGAACGTTTCGGGCGGCATCGGCACTTCCCGCTTCGCTCCGGTCCGCATAGCCTGCCGCCCGGAAGCGGTCCTGCTGACGCTCACGTCCCGCAACTGAACGCACCCCACCATTACGATCCCCAATAACTGGGTCAAACATTTCACCGACGTTGCGCGGTCCTGTGAAACGAATCACGGCATGGCATAGGGTAGTTGCTACGGGAAACTACCTCCGCACCATCTGAAGATCCAGCTGTTGAGAAGCGGGCATGTCCAAGCAAACGTCATTTTTCACCTCCGTCGGCCGCCTCTACCCCCACGTGCGGCCTATCCTGCCCCGGCTGTTCATGGGCCTCCTTTGCGCCCTCCTGGCCAGCATTGTTGCGCTGGCCATCCCCCAAGTGCTCAGGGTCCTGGTCAACAACTCGTTGGAACCCGGCGGTGACCCGGGCGCAGTCTGGATTGCCGCCGTCGTCATTCTTGCGCTGGGTGTGGGGGAAGCCGGATTGGTGGCGTTGCGCCGGCAGTTCGTGATCAACCCGGCCACCACGGTGGAGACGAAGATGCGCGTCTCCCTGTACGGTCATCTGCAGCAACTCACCGTGTCCTTCCACGACCGTTGGGGCTCGGGGCAGCTGCTGTCCCGCGCCATGACGGACCTCAGCTTCCTGCGCCGCTGGATGGCGTTCGGCGCGATCATGCTGGTGGTCACGACGCTGACCGTGATCATCGGCGTCGGGGTCATGTTCACCATGAGCTGGCAGTTGGCGCTGATCTTCCTCGCTGCCGCCGTGCCGATCATGATCAACTCGTTCCGGTTCCGTCGGCGGTTCAGCCTGGTCACCCGGCTCAGCCAGGACCAAGCGGGCGACCTCGCCACCACGGTTGAGGAATCCGTCCATGGGATCCGCGTCTTGAAAGCTTTTGGACGCAGCCGGGAGGCCTTGGAGAACTTCAACGGGCAAGCCGAGGAACTCAGGCAGACCGAGATCGCCAAGGCCAAGCAGCAGGCCGGCTTTACGTTGGTGGTGACGCTGCTGCCGGAGCTCGCGCTGGGCGTGGGGCTGGTGGTGGGCATCATGCTCGCGGCGAGCGGCCAGCTGAGCATCGGTTCGCTCGTGGCATTCTTCGCGACCGCCGCCGTGGTGGCCACACCGGTGGAATTCTCGGGCATGCTCCTGGCCATGGCATTGACGGCGAAGACTGCGTTGGACCGCCACTTTGAGGTCATGGACACGAACAACACCATCACCTCGCCCGAAAAAACCGAGGTACCGACCGTTGCGAAAGGCGCCTTGCGCTTTGAACACGCGGGCTTCGGGTTCGACGACGGCGGTACTCTCCTGCGCGACCTGAACCTGGACATCCGGCCCGGCGAGACCATGGCCCTTGTGGGCATCACGGGAAGCGGCAAGAGCGCCCTGCTGCAACTGGTCCCCCGGCTTTACGATGCGACCGAGGGATCCGTGACCATCGACGGCGTCGACGTTCGGAACTTCGATCTTGAGGAACTCCGCCGGATCGTTGCCGTGGCTTTCGAGGACACCACGCTGTTCTCCAGTTCCGTCCGGGACAACGTGCTGCTCGGTGCGCCGGACCCCACTGACGCGGCGTTGGACGAAGCACTCGATGTTGCCCAAGCCCAGTTCGCCTACTCCCTGCCCGAGGGCGTGGACACGCTCATCGGCGAAGAAGGGCTCAGCCTCTCCGGCGGTCAACGGCAGAGGATCGCCCTGGCGCGTGCCATCGCGGCCAAGCCCAAGGTCCTGGTGCTGGACGATCCGCTGTCCGCGTTGGACGTCAACACGGAAGAGCGCGTCGAAGCACGGCTGCGCGACGTCCTGCATGACACCACCACGCTCATCGTTGCGCACAGGCCTTCCACCGTGGCCTTGGCGGACCGGGTGGCCCTGCTCGAAGACGGAACCATCACCGCCGTCGGGACCCATACGGAACTGTTGGCCGACAACGCCCACTACCGCTACGTCATCGCAAGCCTGGATACCGGTCCAAAGGACCTGGACAGCGAATTGCAGGATCTCGAAGACGCTGAGGAGGCCACCCGATGAGCGCCACAACGTTTGGAACCGCGAACGAGGACAACACCCTTCTCTCTAAGGCGGACAGCAAAGCCGTACGACGCCGGTCGCTCGCCTTGCTTGCCTCGCTGATCCGCCCAGTGCGGTTACGTTTCTGGCTGACGCTCGTGATGGTCATCGTTTCGCAGCTCACCAGGGTGGCGGGGCCGGCGCTGATTGCTTTCGGCATTGACCACGCGCTGCCCGCTCTGCAATCCGGGGACAACGGACCACTGGTGCTTGTAGGTGTTTTGTACATCGCGGCCGCGATTGCCACCGCTGGCATGACCGCTTTGTACGTGACCTCAACCGCGAAGCTGAGCCAGGCCATGCTGCTGGATCTGCGGGTCCGGGTATTCCGGCACACGCAGCGCCTCAGCCTTGAGTTCCACGAGAAGTACACCTCGGGCCGGATCATCGCCCGGCAGACGTCTGACTTGGAAGCCCTTCGTGAACTCCTGGACTCCGGTGTCAGTTCCTTGGCTTCCGGCATCCTGTTCATGCTCTTCACGGCGGTCACGGTGTTCGCCCTGGACTGGCGAAGTGGCTTGATCATGCTCGCGGCCGGCGTGCCGATGTTCTTCCTTGCCCGCTGGTACCAGAAGCACTCACAGATCGCCTTCCGTGAGTCCCGCGTTGTTTCCGCCCGTTTGATCGTGCATTTCGTGGAGACCATGACCGGTATCCGTGCCGTCAAGGCCTTCCGCAAGGAACGCGAGAACGCTGAACAGTACGGCGAGGTGGCGGAGGCCTACCGCAGGAACACCGTTCGCTCCATCTTCCTGAACGGTGTACTGCAGCCGGGCCTGGTGCTGATTGGCAACGTATGCGTGGCTGTTGTGCTGTTGTTCGGCGGCTTCCGGGTCCTCAGTGGCGAGTTGGCCGTGGGTGTGCTGCTCGCGCTCATACTGTCCACGAAGCGCTTCTTCCAGCCGGTGGACCAGATGGCCATGTTCTACAACTCGTTCCAGAGCGCACAGGCAGCGTTGGAGAAGGTGTCTGGCCTGCTGGAGGAAGTTCCCACGGTTCGCCCGCCGAAAAACGCCGTGGCGTTGAAGCAGCCACGCGGGGAGATCGACTTCAACGGCGTGGAGTTCGGTTACAACGACAGCTCAGTTGTTGTCCCGACCCTGGATCTGCATATCCCGGCTGGCCAGACCGTCGCGTTGGTCGGTCAGACGGGTGCCGGCAAATCCACCCTGGCGAAGCTGGTTGCCCGCTTCTACGACGTCACGTCCGGATCCATCACCCTGGACGGCGTGGATCTGCGCGATCTCTCCACCACCGACCTGCGCCGCGCCGTGGTGATGGTGACCCAAGAGGCATTCCTCTTCAGCGGATCTGTGGCGGACAACATCGCCCTTGGCCGTCCTGAAGCCTCACGGGCCGAGATAGAGGCAGCAGCTGCGGCTGTGGGTGCACACGAGTTCATCATGGGCCTCCCCGACGGCTACGACACTGACGTGAACAAGCGTGGCGGGCGGGTCTCCTCGGGGCAGCGGCAGCTCATTGGCTTCGCCCGCGCATTCCTTGCCGCGCCGGCCGTCCTGATCCTGGACGAGGCCACGTCTTCACTGGATATTCCGTCCGAGAGGATGGTCCAGCAAGGCCTGTCCAATCTTCTTGAAGGCGTTGCCGGTTCCGAGCGCGCCAGAACTGCCATCATCATCGCGCACCGTCTGTCCACCGTTGAAACAGCCGACCGTGTGCTGGTAGTCCACGATGGCCGGATCGTGGAGGACGGAACGCCTGCTGAGTTGATCTCGGGCGGCGGACGGTTCGCGCAGTTGCACGGGGCCTGGCGGGACTCGCTCGTGTAGCTGTTTCGGCCGTGTGGCTGACGGTGCTGCTGTGACGAGGGACACCGCTTCCTCGATTTCGCATCCGGCACCGATTCAGCTATCCTTGAACAGTTGCTTTCGCAGCGGATCGGGATGTAGCGCAGCTTGGTAGCGCGCTTCGTTCGGGACGAAGAGGTCGCAGGTTCAAATCCTGTCATCCCGACCAATAACGGAAATGGCGTCGAGAAATCGGCGCCATTTTTGTTTATCCAATAGGCCCCTGGCGACACAGAAAGCAAGGTCTCATTCCGTTTCGCCATCACTGACTTGAGGGCAGCAAACCGGCCGTCGAGCGGCACGGGTGGCTCGTGGTATTCCGTCGTCGACCCCGTAAACGGCGAGCTCACTCCCGGACAGACCATCAGTCTTTCTTTGGTGAACCCCATCAACAAGCCCGAAGCCTAGGTTTGCTCCGAAAGTTATCCACAGGCGACTACTAACGCTTTGCGCGCTCTAACACACAGCACCTAGGCTCACGCGTGATGGCTGAAAACAGACGAACACGCAAAGTGGGGGCGATTGCCAAATGTCCGGTGACCAAATAGGAATTGTCGTTGGATTAAGTGTTCTCGGAGCGGTGCTGTTAGTCGGAGGCATTCTCTCCCTGTTCGGGCGGCTGCCAATGAACCCGACGGCCGGCATTCGCATCCCCTCCACGTTGACGTCCGAGGGTGCTTGGAAGGCCGGTCACAAAGCTGCGGCGCCATGGCTGATACTCGGCGGAATGGGTGCTGGAACCGGTGCGGTGGTTGGGCCGCTCCTGCCGTCTGCTGAACTTGGGGTCTTGGCATTCGCGTGTGCAGTCGTGGCAGTCGCGTTTCTGATCGTTGGTTGCCTCGCAGCATCAAAGGCGGCAGTCCTGGCAGAACGCAGTTTGGGACCAAGTGAGTCGGAAGGCCATCAATGAGCGTCAGGACTGCACGAGGCAAAAAGAAAACCCCGGAGCAGCTCGTTTGCTCCGGGGTTTCCTCATTGAACTGTCGGTTACATCGGATCGGGCCAGTTGCCGATCGATGACGTGGTGTAGGTGGTGTCCGTTGACTTCGACGGTGCCGACACGCTGGCGCGCATCGGATCCGGCCAGTTGCCAATGGCACTTACGGAAGAGTTGGAATCCACGGACGATGCCGCGGAGACGACTGCGGGAGCCGCAACCGTGAACGCAAGAGCGCCTGCCAATGCCACCGAAGCGGCGATTTTCTTGAACATAGTGTTCCCCAATGCGAGTCGGATTCGTTACGGAAATTACACGGTCCCTGTTGACATACATTGTAAAATGTTTTCCACAGAGACTGTCAAGGGTATCTGTCGCAGAGACATGTTCAGGAGGAGGGACCCGTGGGAAACGGATTCGGCGAGAAGTTGCGTGCCGAACGGCTCGAACGCGGGTTGACCCAGGCTGAGCTGGGCAAAAACCTGTATTCCCCGAGCTACATCTCCCTTCTGGAGACCGGTCGGCGTGAGCCCACGGCCGAGGTGATCGAAGAACTCGCACGCCGACTCGAACTGGCCCCCAAGGCGTTGGAAGCCTGGAGCCAACCTGTTTCCGTCAGCGACGCTGAGTATGTTTTGGCTGGCCTCTACGCCCGGCAAGCGTGGGACTTGCGTGATTATCCACTCGCCGCAACGCACGCGGCCACCGCAGCGCAGATTGCCTTGGAAGCCAAGAACAACAGTGCCTGGTGGAACATGACGTACATGCAGGCCGAATGCGTGATGAAGCAAGGCCTGCTCAAGGAATGCCAGCAGATCGTGGAACACCTGCTGGAGCACCCCATGGCCACCGAATCCGCAGGCCTGGGAGTTCGAGCCTGGCAGATGCTCGCCGCGGTGTGTCACGGACAAGGCCAACTGGCCACCGCCGTCGAGCATGCAAAGCAAGCCGTGAAGCTGTGCGAGCAGCTGCCCAAGGGTTCCACGCTGATCATCGGCGCGCACCGCGCACTGATCGGCGCCCTTGCGGAGAGCGGCAAGCTGGATGAAGCGTGGGAATACTGCTTGGCCATGATCGAGCACATGGACGAGCACTCCATGTCGCAGCTGGCCGGCGAGGTGGCATGGGTGGTGGGAAACGTGGCCTTCATGCGCCACGACTACGCAGAGGGCATCAAGCACCACGAACGCGCGGCGAAGCTCCTCTCCCCTGCCAACGACATTGAACTGTGGGCCCGTTTCAACAAGGCCTCCGCGGCAGTCCGCTTGTCGTCGGGCATTGTTGAACCGGAAACGCTGTCTGCGATCGAGCGGGCAGAGTTGGCGTTGTCGATTGTGGGCGGCAACAAGACAGACCAGCTGGAAGTCGCTTTCATTCGCGCCCGCTGGCTGTACCTGACCGGGGACATTCCTGCCGCCGTCGAAAAGCTCCGCGAAATCTACCAGGACCGCAAGGCCCTTGCCCGCCACACCGCCGGTGAGGTGTCGTTGCTGCTCGGCAAGTCCCTGAAGGCTGCCGGCGAAACGTCCGAAGCCCTGCATTTCCTGGAAGAAGCCCAGCACGATTTCAGTGCCGCCGGCGCCTCGGACCGTGTGCAGCAGGCCATGGATGCCGTGCTGGAGATCCGCCTTGCCGAGCGACGCGCGGCCGCGTCGCACACGGAAGCCGTTTAACCCAAACTGACTGGCAGTAGTTGTTGTTCTGAGCTCAAAACAACAACTACTGCCAGTCAGTTGGGTGGGGGTGACGCGAAGGTGGGGTTACGCGAAGGTGCGGCCCGTGAGTTTCTCGTAAGCCTCCACGTAGCGTGCACGCGTGCGCACCACGACATCCGCGGGAAGAGCCGGCGGCGGGGTGTCCGAGGCCTTGTCCCAGCCCGACTCGGCGGACGTCAGCCAGTCGCGGACGTACTGCTTGTCGTAGGAAGGCTGCGACTTCCCCGGCGCATACGTGGACGCATCCCAGAACCGCGAAGAATCCGGGGTCAGGACCTCGTCACCGAGCGTGATGATGCCGGTGCCTGCGTCGATGCCGAACTCCACCTTGGTGTCCGCAAGGATGATGCCGCGTTCGCGGGCGATCTCCTCGGCGCGGGTGTAGATCTTCAGCGTGAGCTCACTCAGGCGCGCGGCGATGTCGTCGCCAACCATCGCGACGACGTCGTCGTAGGTGATGTTCTCGTCGTGTTCGCCCACCTCGGCCTTGGCGGACGGCGTGAACAGCGCGGCCTCCAGGCGCGAGCCGTCAACGAGTCCCTCGGGCAAGGGAATCTCGCAGACGGTCCGGGACACCTTGTACTCGGCAAGGCCGGAACCCGTCAGGTATCCGCGGGCGATGCATTCAACCGGGAACATGTCCAGCTTCTTGCAGATCATGGCCCGGCCCTCAACCTCGGCCGGAACGCCGCCCTCAACGGTGGAAGCGAGGACGTGGTGCTCCACGTCCAACTGCTCGAACCACCACAGGCTCAGCTGCGTGAGGATGCGGCCCTTGTCCGGGATTTCGCTGCTCAGCACGTGGTCGTAGGCGCTGATGCGGTCACTGGCTACCACCAGGACGCAATCCTGGCCGAACTTCTCGGTAATGGATTCGTCGGCCGGAACGTAGAGGTCGCGCACCTTGCCGGAATAGACGTGCGTCCAGCCCGGAAGCTGCAGCGCCTCGGTTTCGAAACCGCCGGTGGGAAGGGATTCAGTCATGCTCAGGCCTGTACTTTCGGGATGGTGCCGGTAGCCGTGTACGGCACCCGGATTTCGCCGCGGGCGGCCTTGCCTGCAATATCCGTGCGGAACTGCGAGCCTTCCAGCTGAACCAGCTCCACGCCGTCGTACGCTTTTTCGCGGGCCTCAACCAGATCGGAACCGAGTGCCACTACCGCGAGGACGCGGCCACCGGCGGAGACAATCTTGCCTTCGTCGTCCAGCTTGGTGCCGGCGTGGACAACGTGGACGCCGTCCAGCTCGTCAACCTTCTTCAGGCCGCGGATGCGGTCACCCGTGCGGGGAGTGTCCGGGTAGTTTTCGGCGGCAACGACGACGGCGACAGCCGTGTCCTTGGACCAGCGCAGCTCTTCTGCCGTGTCCAGTTCGCCCTTGGCGGCTGCCAGGAGCAGGGCACCGAGCGGCGTCTTGAGGCGGGCCAGGACGGCCTGCGTTTCCGGGTCGCCAAAGCGTGCGTTGAACTCGATGACGCGGGTTCCGCGCGAGGTCAGGGCAAGGCCGCAGTAGAGGACGCCGACAAACGGTGTGCCGCGGCGGGCCATCTCGTCCACGGTGGGCTGCGCCACGCGGTCGATGACTTCCTGGACCAAGCCTTCCGGAGCCCACTCAAGCGGAGTGTAGGCGCCCATGCCACCGGTGTTGGGGCCCTCGTCGTTGTCGAAGATGCGCTTGAAGTCCTGCGCCGGGGACAGCGGCACGGTGGTGCGGCCGTCGCAGAGGACGAACAGGGAAACTTCCGGGCCGTCCAGGAATTCCTCGATCACCACGGTTCCGCCGGCGTCGAAGCAAGCCTGCGCGTGGGCCAGGGCCTCAGCACGGTCCTTGGTGACCACAACGCCCTTGCCTGCTGCGAGGCCATCGTCCTTCACAACATACGGAGCGCCGAAGGCATCCAGGGCATCGGCCGCTTCCTCGGCGTTCTCTGCCACGCGGGCCATCGCAGTGGGGACTCCGGCTTCCGCCATGATCTGCTTGGCGAACGCCTTGGAGGCTTCGAGCTGCGCGGCTTCCTTGCTGGGGCCGAAGACTGGAATACCAGCTGCGCGCACGGCATCCGAGACGCCCGCGGCCAAGGGAGCTTCCGGACCGACAACCACCAGGTCCACGGCCAACTTGGTGGCGAGGGCAGCGACGGCTTCCGGGTTGTTCCCGTCGATTGCGTGCGTGGGGACCAGTTTGCTGATGCCCGCGTTGCCGGGTGCCGCGTGGACCTCGGAAACGTTCGGGTCTTCAAGCAGAGAGCGGACAATGGCGTGTTCGCGGCCGCCTGGGCCAATGACGAGTACCTTCACAGTCCTCAAGGGTACTTTGTGAAGCCGGGCGAGTCCTAAGGTGTGTCGATGGGCGGAACGGGATGAACCCGCCCAGCGCCCTAGACTTGGCACATGCCACTGAGTTCCCATGAAACGTTTACTGTTGAGTCCGCCGTCGAACTTGCAGTGATCGAACGCAGTGGTTTCATCGAGTCACGGCACATCGGCGCAGCGGTGGTCCTGTCCGGCGACGGCAACGTGGTCACGAGCCTCGGCGACATCCACGCACCCATCATGGCCCGCTCCACCCTCAAACCCTTCCAGGCACTGGCCGCCATGCAGGCCGGCGTTCCGCTGCGGGGCGCCCAGGTGGCCGTCGCCTGCGGCAGCCACACCGGTTCCCTGGACCATATGGACGTGGTGGAGGGCATGCTCAAGGCCGCCGGTCTCCGCGTGGACCAACTCCAATGCCCAACTGCCTGGCCGCAGGACGAGACGGCCCGGAACTGGCTGGTCCGCTCCGAGCGGGGACAGTCAAAGCTCGCGTTCAACTGTTCCGGCAAGCACGCGGCCTTCCTGTGGGCTTGCGTGGAGAACGGCTGGGACCTCCGCAGCTACCTTGAGCCAAACCACCCCCTGCAGCAACGAGTCCGCTCAGGGATTGAGGAGTACAGCGGCGAGGCCATCTCCCACTTGGGCATCGACGGCTGCGGAGCTCCTGTGGCAGCGATCTCCCTAACGGGCCTGGCGCGGGCCTACTCCCGTCTGGCGAAGGCACCCGGCGACCCTGCGTCCAACGCCCGCGCCGCCACCATTGCCACCTCCATGCTGGACTACCCGTGGGCCGTGCAGGGCAAGGGCGAGGCCAACACGATCGTCATGGAAGAGTTGGAGGTGCTGGCCAAGATCGGCGCGGAAGGCGTGCTGGTCCTCGCCACCCCAACGGGCGCCACGGTTGCCGTCAAAGTGCTGGATGGCAACCTCCGCGCCACGTCCCTGATAGGCCTCACACTCCTGGCAGTCAGCGGCGCCGTGGATATTCCTGCCGTGTCCAACGTCCTGGAGCGCGTCGTGGAACCAGTGCTTGGCGGCGGACGGCAAGTGGGAAAGATCCGTTTGGGTCACGCTGTGTCCGCCATGCTCGGCTAACGCGACTAATTCCGTCAGCCAGTCAGAACGAGGAGAGAGTTTTCACCATGGCAGTTGCACGACGCCGCATCGATATCCAGGAGGGCCGCGCCGCGCTGGAAGCCTGGCAAACCGCCGTCGGGCCCTCCGGCGGTTCCGGACCTGCGGTAGGTGCCACCCCGCCGTCGCGCTCAACCATTGCGACGGCGGTCCGCTACTCCCTGGAGGAAGTCACCGCCCGCGCGCCGGGCAATTCCGTGGAGGTCCGCGTGCCACCGTTCGGCGTGACGCAATGCGTGGAGGGTCCGCGGCACACGCGCGGCACTCCCCCGAACGTCATCGAGACCGACGGCGCCACCTGGCTTGAGCTGGTGACCGGACGGATTTCGTGGGCAGACGCAGTAGCGGCCGGCCGGGTGGCTGCCTCCGGGCTACGGGCCGACCTCTCTGCGCTGCTCCCCTTGTAACTGCCGTTAACGACGGCGGCCGACGCCCCTTTTGTGGAGGGGTCGCCGGCAGCTGGTCCGTCAGTGTTTTCGGTGAACCAGGGTCAGTCCGGGCAGACCGGGGTTTCAGCCTGGCCCTTCTTGCTCATCTCAAACTGCGGGATGTTGTCCTTGGTGGGGCCACCGCGGAACTTTGGCGACGGGTTCTGGCCTCCGCTGATGCGCTCAAGTTCCTGCTCTTCATACACGTCTTCCTTGCCGAGCATGATGGCGGAGTCCTCGTTGGTGATTTCACCCTTGAAGGCGCGGAGCATGACGCTGCGGTCGAACTGGCCTTCCCACTTGGCCACCACGAACGTGGCCACGCAGTTGCCCAGCAGGTTGACCACCACCCGCATGGAGTCCATGAGGCGGTCGGCGCCCAGCAGGAGCGCGACGCCGGCAACCGGGAAGATGCCCAGCGCGGTAGCGGTAGCCGAGAGGGCAAGGAACGATGAGCCCGGAACACCGGCCATGCCCTTGGAGGTCAGGAGCAACACACCGAGCGCGGCCAACTGCTGGCCGAGGTCAAGGTTGTGGCCGAAGGCCTGCGCGAGGAAGAGCAGGGAGATGGACAGGTAGATCGCTGCGCCGTCCAGGTTGAAGGAGTAGCCCGTAGGGACCACCAGGCCTGTGGTGGCACGGGAGCAGCCGGCGTTGGTCAGCTTGGTCATGATGCGCGGCATGACGGCCTCGGTGGAGGCGGTGCCGAGTGCCAGCAGGAATTCTTCGCGGGTGTACTTGAGGAAGCTCCACAGCGGAACGCGGGCGAAGCCCCACGCCACCAGGAACAGCAGCCCGATGAAGACGATGGCGGCCCCGTAGCAGGCGGCGATCAGGAGTGCGTAGGTGCTGAGCGTACCGAGCCCGTATTGGCCGATGATAAAGGCCATGGCGCCGAAGGCACCGATCGGGGCAACCTTCATGATCCAGGACATGATCTTGAAGATCAGTTCCAGCACGGTTTCCATGAGGCTGATGACGGGCATGCAGCGCTCACGGCCAATCACCACGATGGCTGCGCCGAAGAAGACCGAGAAGAACAGCACCTGAAGCAGGCTGTTGTTGGCGAAGGCACCGATCACGCTGGTGGGAATCACATCGAGGATGAACGCTGCGGCGTCCTTGGGCGGCGCGTTGCCGGTCTTGGCGTTGAGGGCATCCTGGGAAAGGGTTGCCGGATCGATGTTCAGCCCGGCACCGGGCTGGACGATGTTGGCCACGATGAGCCCGAAGACCAGGGCGAAGAGGGTAGCGCCGGTGAAGTAGAGGAGCGCTTTGACCCCGACTCGTCCGACCGCCTTGACGTCGCCGACCGCTGAGATGCCCGTGACGATCACGAGGAAGATCAGCGGGGCGATGATCATCTTGATGAGTTGAATGAATCCATCGCCCAACGGCCGGAGGGTGGACCCGATGGTCGGCCAAAAGTGGCCGATGAGTACACCTGCGACGACGGCGATCAGAATTTGGAAGAAGAGCGACTTATACAGTGGCTTCTTCTTCCGCGGGGCCGAACTCGCCTTCAGCGCCGCAGAGTCTGGGATCTTCATTGATCTGAACCAATCAGTTTGGGAACAGCCCCTCATTTTCGGGGGATGTTTTTCAATGTAATCCCGCTCACATCATTCCGCAAGGGGAAAAAGCTTTTCCATAATATGGAAGTCATGTTTGGTTTGGTATGCCAAGGATGGCGTGCCTCCGCGACCTTCTTTGACGTGGGAAAGCCCCCGAATCGCCGGGAAATACGGCGATTCGGGGGCTCGGCGGCGGCAAAGTTGGTCGTGGCGGCACGGGGCGGGCCGCAGACGGGGGGCTGGGGCGCTGAGGCGGGTTGCCGGGGCGGCAGGTGGCCAGGGGCGGCGCAGCTCCCCTAGCCGCGGCCTATGAAGGGCATCCCTGCCGCAGTCACCACCAGGGATCCCACGCTGGCCGACGCCGGCATGTTGGCCATGAGGAGTACGGCCCGGGCGGCGTCGTCCACCGGGAACATCGGCTCCACCTTGCGTGACCCGTCGGCCTGCAGCGCACCCGATCCAACGCCAATGGTGTCCATGATTTCGGTGCGGGTGTTGCCGATATCGATCTGCCCGCACGTAATCCCGAACTCGCGGCCGTCCAGCTCGATGCTCTTGGTCAGCCCGCTCATCGCATGCTTGGTCACCGTGTAGGCAACAGACCTGGGCCGCGGCGAATGCGCCGAGATGGACCCGTTGTTGATGATGCGGCCACCTTGCGGCTCCTGGGCCTTCATGGTCCGGACGGCCTCGGCGGCACACAGCATGGAACCGGTCACGTTGACTCTCAGCGTGGCTTCCCACTCCGCCACGTCCAGGTCCCCCACGTCGCCGGCCGGCCCGAAGATGCCTGCATTGTTGAAGAGGACATCCACCCGGCCCCAACGCTGGCGCACCACACCGAAAAGGCGGGCGACGTCGTCGGGCACTGTGACATCGCACGGAACCGCAAGCGCCTCGGGGTGACCATCCGCCGTCTCCAGCAACTGCGCCTCACGTCGTCCGGCCAGCGCCACGCGATACCCCTCGGCGAGCATGAGCCGGGCAACCGCCCTCCCGATGCCCGAGCCGGCCCCGGTCACGACGGCGACCCTGGGGTCTGCGGGCAGGCTTGAGTCAGTCATGTGGTTGCCTTTCGGGGAGTTGCCTTAGCGTGCGGCGGTCTGGGCCGCGGGAGTTATCGGCCAGCCTATGACAGTCTTGGGGCGCGGCGCCGCGTAGGTGCGGACCTTGGACGTGGAGAGGCCCAGGCGGACGAGGGACTCGGCGATGGTGACGGCCGAGGCGACGCCATCCACCACGGGAACGCCGGTACGCTGGCGGATCTGGTCATCCAGTCCGGCCATGCCACCACAGCCCAGGACGATCACTTCGGCGTGGTTCTTGCTGACGGCTTCCTCGGCCTGGCCGACGATTGCCTCCACGGCGCGGTCCGGGTGTTCTTCGAGTTCCAGCACGGCCATGCCACTGGCCCGCACCGACGCGCAACGGGCATCGAGTCCGGCCAGCTTGAGGCGGTCTTCGATGAGCGGAACGGCCCGGTCAAGCGTGGTGACCACAGAGTACTTGTGGCCGAGGAACATCGCTGTGCTGGCGGCGGCCTCGGTGATGTCCACCACTGGGACATCGAGGAGTTCCTGGAGACCCTCCCGGCCGTGTTCGCCGTAACCGGCCTGAATGACGGCGTCGAACGGCTCCGGATAGTTGACCACGGCGTCCATGACGGCGATGGCAGCCAGGTAGCTTTCGAAATTTCCTTCGCAGGAATCAGCGCCGAAGCGCGGGGTGATGCCGATGATTTCCGTGCCTGGCGCGGCGGCGGCCCGTGCCTGGGCTGCAATGGAATCGGTCATGGACTGGGTGGTGTTCACGTTTGCGACCAGGATGCGCATGGTTTCCTCTCAATGGCTATGCCCGCCCTCGCCGGCGTCCGCAGGGATTCGGAGGCCGGGAGGGCGGGCATCACCTTTGCTGATGCTTTAGTGGGTGCTGGCGACGGCGATCGGCTCGCCGGAGACGTCCTCGTGCTGCTGCTTCTTGTCAGCCACAGCGAAGTACGTGAGCGCGGCGACGCCGGCTCCGATGAACCAGGCGAAGGGCGCAACGGCCGCGAGGCCTGGAATGAACGCAATGGCCAGCGCGATGGCGGCTGCAGGGATCATTGCGACGATCGCCCTGGGGTTGACGCCGCGCTTGTAGAAGTAGGCGGCCTTCGGATCCTCGGTATACAGCTCGGGGACGTTGACCTTGCCGCGGCGGATCAGCCAGTAGTCGGCCATGACCACGCCGAACAGCGGGCCGAGCAGGGCGCCGAGGCCACCCAGGAAGTACACGATGACAATCGGGTTGTTGTACAGGTTCCAGGGCAGGATGACCAAGCCGATGGTGCCGCTGACCCAGGCAGCCCTGCGGAAGTTCAGGTGCCGCGGGAACAGGTTGGTCAGCGCGTAGACCGGAGCCACGAAGTTGGCCATCAGGTTTACGGCAATGGTCAGGATCAGCAGGGCAAGGCAGGCCAGGACCAGCAGGAGCGTGTTCGGAATGCTCTGGACAATGTCCGAAGGGCTCTCGATGACCGTGCCGTTGATCTTGTACTGCCCGCCGGCCATGATCACGACGATGGCGCCGAAGACCAGCATGTTGATGGGAATGCCCCAGAAGTTGCCCTTGACGATGGACTTCTTGGAGGTGGAGGACCGCGTGAAGTCGCAGAAGTTCAGGACGAACGTGCCGTAGATGGAGACCCAGAGGGCACCGCCGGCAAAGATGGTCAGCCACATCTCAGTACCTTCGAGGCCCTTGATACCGGACCACTGGATGGCCCCGCCTGCTTCGATGAAGACCCACACAGCGATGGCGGCCATGGTGACGAGGATGATGGGTCCTGCGAAGGCCTCGTACTTACGGATCATTTCCATGCCGAAGCTCACGATGACCAACTGGACGATCCACAAGGCAACAAAGGAGAACCAGCCGAGGGTGGAAAGACCCAGGATGGAGTTGCTGTCCAGGTCCTTGAGACCCGGCGCGACGGCAACCAGCAGGACGCGCAGCACCACGGAGGCAAGGTACGTCTGGATGCCGAACCAGGCGACAGCGACGGCGCCACGGACCAGGCTGGCGATCTGGGCGCCACGGATGCCAAAGCTGATACGGCTCATGACGGGGAACGGAACACCCGTCTTCTGGCCCATGAAACCGGAGAAGTTCAGGAGGGCAAAGAGCAACACAGCCCCGATGCCCAAGGCAACCAGGATCTGCCAACCGCCCAGCCCCAGCGAGAACAGGCCGATGGCAAAGGCATAGTTACCCAGGCTGTGGACGTCGTTGGCCCAGAGGGTAAAGATGCTGTAACTGGTCCACTTTCGGCCTTTGGCCTTGGTGGGGGCGAGGTCAATGTTGTAGAGGCTGGGGCTGATGGTACGGCCTGAGGCTTCGGAAGCGATGGCACAGAGTTCCGTATTTCCTACGGAAAGCAGGTGGTGCCCACCTTGGTGCTCATCTTCTTCCGGAGTCCCAGTGACGCCGACTGATGAAGTCGTCTGCATCGTGGATCTCCACTTCGTACTGTTTCCACATTATGAAAACAAGTTATTGAATAGTGAAAGAACTCTATGACTCAGGTCACGTCACGTCAAGGGTTGAACTGTATGACGGGTCACATTCTGTTGATTGGCTCGACAGACAGGAGTTGACTGTAGCGGTCCCGCAATCCGTATTGACGCTGCCCAGCCGGCGTGCGTAATCTCGAATTGCAGAATTTTATTCTCACAATACGAAATTCCATGAGCGCCCCCACAGAGCAAGCGCCCAGACATTCAATGAAGAGAGGTTGGACGTGGCTGCAGGAGAAGAGACCTCACACATCCTTAGTGGGTTGACTGCCCAGTTGCCTGATCGTGATCCGGAAGAGACCGCGGAGTG